>JAUWYU010000067.1 GCA_030615655.1 Dehalococcoidia bacterium | reverse complement strand
TGCACTGTGGGAATTGAATGCCAGAATCTCAAGGCAAACTTAACCAGCCGATGTCGCAGAACCAGCAAACACGGAAGCCTGCCCGTAAATCCTTGCTATACCATATCTGGACAATCGGCTGCCAGATGAACAAGGGGGAGTCGGAGCGACTGGGGAGCCGTTTCGAGGAACTGGGCTACGAGGCTACGGATACCGCCGGCGAAGCCGACCTTATCGTGCTGAACAGCTGCGTGGTGCGCCAGAGCGCCGAGAACCGCGTCATCAACAAGCTGCACACCATGAAGTCGCTGAAAAAGGCAAGGCCAGAAATAACGCTGGCGCTGACCGGCTGTCTGGTAGACGCCGATACCGACAGATTAAAAAAGAGCTACCCGCATGTCGACCACTTTTTCAAGCCGGGGGACGCGCCGCCCTGGCTGGAAAAGACCGGAGAGTTATCATTACCCCACCAGCCATCGCCCAGTGTCTTCGTCACGATAATTCAGGGCTGCGATAACCTTTGCTCCTACTGCATTGTCCCCTACCGGCGCGGTCGGGAGAGGAGTCGGACAGTGGAGGAGATAGCCTGTGAGGTGAGGGAGCTGGTGAATCGGGGAGCCAGAGAGGTCACCCTGCTGGGACAGAACGTGGACTCTTACGGGCATGACCTGCCGGACAGGCCGGGCCTGGCCGACCTGCTCACCGAGTTGAACACTATAGACGGGCTGGCGCGCCTGCGTTTCCTGACCAACCACCCCAAAGACATGAGCCCCAAACTCATCGAAGCCATCGCCGGACTGGACAAAGTCTGCGAGCAGATAAGCCTACCGGTACAGTCGGGCAGCGATGAAATCCTGAAGGCAATGAAACGCGGCTACACGGCGGCACAATACCGCCAGCTCATCAGGCGAATACGCGATAAGATACCCGGGGTAGCCCTAAGCACCGATGTCATCGTGGGCTTCCCCTCGGAAAGTAAAGACCAGTTTCAGCAAACGTTAGACTTGCTCTCCGAGACGAATTTTGATACAGTGCATGTAGCCGCCTATTCACCCAGAGCGGGAACGGACGCCGCCAGGGAACTGGAGGATAATGTACCGCTCCCGGAGAAGAAGGCAAGGCTGAATAGGGTTGAACAGCTCCAGGAGAAAATCCAGTCTGAAATCAATGCCCGTATGCTGGGGAGAACGGTTGAAATACTGGTAGAAGGCAAGGCGAGGGGCAAGTGGTACGGCCGCACCCGTACCGGCAAACTGGTATTTTTCAGCAGCGGCCAGGACTGCCCCGGGGAACTGATGAAAATCAGGGTTGAGAAAACCAGCGCATGGTCGCTGCAGGGCAGGGTCGAGTCAAGCAACACCGAGCAGGAGGAAAAATGAATAAAATATTAATAACAGGATTAATCGCAGGACTGCTTATCGCGGTCCTGGCATTTATCGGCGGGTGTATTCCAGCAGACGGTTCGCAAGAAGGCGGTAACAGCAGCATATACCTGATAGTTCTGGTGGTATTGATGGGTGCCATGATTTACTTTATCATGGTCAGGCCTCAGAGAAGGCGGCAGAAGGAACACGAGGCTATGATGCAGGAGCTGCAAAGGGGCGACAGAGTAATGACAGCCGGCGGCATCTACGGGACAGTTGAAAGCCTCAGCGAGGACAGCGTCGTTATTAAAGTAGAATCTGGGGCGACCCTCAGAGTAGCCAGAAACAGCGTCGTAGGACGCCGAGAGAAGTAAGCAGGTGAGCACAGTTCATCTGTCAGGAAAAGAGATTGACACCGCCATTGACCTTGCCCTGGCGGAGGACGTTAGTCACGGCGACATTACCAGCGAGTCGCTGATACCTCCCGACCTATCGGGCAAGGCATCGATACTGGTTAAGGAAAAGGGCATCCTGGCCGGTATCGAGGTAGGCGGGCGCGTCTTCCAGCGCGCTGACCCGTCACTGGAGATAGACACGCTCATCCAGGACGGGACGGCTATCCAGCCGGGAGATATAGTCGGCACCATTACCGGCAGCGTCATCAGTATTTTGAAAGCCGAGAGGGTGGCCCTCAATTTCCTGCAAAGGCTCAGCGGCATCACTTCACTGACCGCCGAATATGTGGCGGAAATCAGCGGACTCACCGCTAAAATCACGGACACCCGTAAAACCACCCCCGGCCTGCGGCTGCTGGAAAAATACGCGGTACGCGTGGGCGGAGGACATAACCATCGCCTCCACCTGGGCGACGCTGTACTTATCAAGGACAACCATATAGCCGCGCTGCGCGCCATGGGCATGTGCCTGAAAGATATGGTAACCAAAGCCAGAGAGAACGCCCCCACCGGTATAACTATCGAGGTGGAAGTTGGCAACACCAAAGAAGCAACGGAGGCTTTAAAAGCCGGCGCCGACATCATCATGCTGGACAACATGACGCCAAATGAAATGCGACAGGTAGTGAACATGGTCTCGGGTCAGGCCAGGATTGAGGCCTCAGGCGGCATAACGCTGGCCAATGTCCATCAGGTAGCCATGACCGGTGTGGATATTATATCAATCGGGGCGCTGACGCATTCTTTTAAAGCCCTGGACATCAGCCTCGAGCTCGAGCCGCAGACTCTTAAGTTGCTTTAAGTCCCTCCGGCCGGGTCAGGCCGTGAGACGCCAGCAGAGGCGTATCAGCCAGAATCCGTTCAGCCGCGCCATCGGCCACTATCCGGCCGCCATCGAGCACGATAATCCGCCGGCAGAGGGCTTCTACCAGCTCCAGGTCATGAGAAGCAATTATCCTGGTGGCGGGCAGCTTCTGCAATAGCTCAATCAGCAGCCACTTACCGCCGGGGTCGAGATTGCTCGCCGGCTCGTCTATAACCATCACCTCCGGACTCATCGACAATATGGTGGCTATGGCGACGCGCTTCTTCTCCCCGAGACTGAGGTGATGGGGTGAGCGTTGTTCATAACCTGCCATGCCTACCCTTTCAAGGGCACTGGCTACCGCCTGCCTGACCTCATTTTCAGAATATCCCAGGTTAATCGGCCCGAAGGCAACATCGTCGAAGACAGTCGCCGAAAAAAGCTGGTCATCCGGGTTCTGGAATACCAGTCCGAGCTTCTTCCTGACCTCTTTGAGGTTTTTATCATCCACCGGCCTGGAGAAGACCTTCACCTGGCCATTGCCGTGGAGGATGCCGTTAAAATGGAGGAGCAACGTCGATTTGCCGGCACCGTTGGGTCCGATTAAGGCCACCGACTCTCCCCTGTTTATGGTCAGGCTGACATCGGTCAACGCCTGTCTGCCATCCGGGTAGGCAAAATTAAGATTCTCAACTCTTACAACCTCGTCCATAGCCACTACCTAATACAGAAAGTTAAAGATACAGGTAAAAATAACCACGACACCAAAGCCGATACCGAAGCAAACATCCGAGAGTCCGAAGCTCAGTTGATGGAGCGTGCGACTCTGTCCATCAAAGCCGCGGGCCAGCATGGCGGCGTAAACACGTTCACCCCTTTCGTAGCTGCGGATAAAGAGGGTGCCCGTCATATTGCCGATTGTCCGCAGCTGCCACAACCGGCGCCCGCCGAAGTTACGGCTATCCCTCGCCTGCTTCATTCTCATCACCTCGTCGACAAGAACAAAGATATAGCGATACATGAAGGAGAGTATCATCACCATTACCCGCGGCAGGTGCAACTGCTCCAGACCGCGCAGGAGGTCGGCAATCTTTGTGGTTGAGGTCAGCAGAATGAGACTGAGAATGGAAAGCCAGGCTTTGGCCAGGATGTTCCAGAGAACCTGGAGTCCACTGTGCGTAACGGAAACCTGCCACAGCCATATATTATAGCTGCCGACGACTTCGCCCTCTTTAAAGAAAGGGACGAAAATAGCAATCAGGAGCACGAAGGGTATAATCACCAGCGAGCGCTTCAACACATAAAGGACAGGAACCCTGGAAAGGAGAACCAGGGCAGCTATGACGATAAAATAAACAGCGAACGCCGGCCACATGTCAGGGGAGGTTAAGGCTACCGCCAGGATAAACAGGAATACGGAAATAAGCTTGGTCCTGGGGTCAAGCCTGTGAATAAAACTATCACGGTCACTGTAGCGGTCAAGAAAGGCATGTTTCATCCAGACACCTTCTCGAAGCGATTATCCGGCGCGTTCTTCGCGCCTCGATTTAACCAGCCAGGCTATGCCGCAGGCGATACCGAAGAGAATGAGAGTGCCGATAAGTCCCGCCAGGATAGTAGCCACGACTTCATTCTCTATGCCGGGGAAAACATAATCGGCAATTACCTGATAGGGCGAATCCTCTGCCTGAGCGAGGAATCCCTCATCTTCGGCCACTCTTTCCAGTCCATCGGGCGAAGACGAAGCCAGAGGGGAGATAACAGCTACCAATAAACATACAATGAGGGCGATATGCCACCATTTCATTTCTCATTCCTCCTATACCTTCTGCAACTGCCACAGGTCAGCCCTGGCGGCCAGCACCAGACTGAGGGCGGCCCCCGTTATCAGTGCCTCACCGATACCGATAATGGCATGCAGGCCGATCATAGCGGGTAATACTACCGCCAGAGGCGATGCTCCCGAGAGTGCCAGCTCAATGGCGCAGGCAACGGAAGCCACCACTACAGAGCCCCAGGCACCGATGAAACCGGCGATTAACCGGCCCCTCTTGCCGTCACCCAGCACCGAAGTAGCCAGTCGATAAATAAAATAGGCGCTGAAACTGGCGATGATACCCATATTAAATATGTTAGCTCCCAGGGCCAGCAGACCGCCGTCCTGGAAGATCAAGCTTTGAGCGATAAGTACACAGCTCATTATAAGCACGGCCGCCCACGGTCCCAGCAGAATTGCGGCCAAGGCAGCACCGATAAGGTGTCCCGAAGTACCACCGACTATGGGGAAATTGAGCATCTGGGCGGCGAAAATGAATGCCGCCAGCACCCCCATCAGGGGCACGTGCTTCTCCTTCAGCTTTTTGTTGGCCTCTTTTACGGCATAGCTGACACCACCCGTCGAAACCACATAGGTCGCGGCTACCGTAGCCACATTGAGAAAACCGTCCGGGATATGCATCCGGCACCTCCTACCGGTTTATCACAATTCTGTGCAATTGCAATTGTTTGCATTAACAGAGTAAAAAAATTTATAATCCCCGTCCTCACCACAACCACCTATTATGCAATCCTTTTCTGAAAAATACAACCAGATGCAACTGCAACTATGCGTAATGATAGATTAAAAAAAGTACTTCTGTCAACCCCCCACCCTTTCCAGGACAATGCGGCTGGCCCGGAAGTCTATCTCTTTTATATTCGCCTCTATCTCCTTCTTCTCGCCAAAGAGGGATGTCACCAGGATTTTACCGCCCCCGGCTTTTACCGAGGCAATCTCTGCCATCAGGAGTTCCTTTTCGCCGTTCCCGCCAATGTATGCCTTCGCCAAACACATTACCCTACACCTCCTCCAGTCTTTTTAAAGACTGGTATAACAGTGTACCGGCCTGGTCCATCATCCTGGCTGCCTGCAACATCTCATCAGCCAGTCCTGCTTCTCCCATAATACTTGCCTTATTCGCCCATTCCCTAATCTCCCGACTGTGCTCCTGATTATGCTCTGCCAGGTAATTCAGCAGGGTCTTCATTTTGGCTCTTTCATCGCTGCCCATAATATTCCCCCTTACAGCAATTCAAGCAAATTTATCCCGGCTATCCAGCATTACCGTTACCGGGCCATCGTTATGGATCTGGACCTGCATATACTGCTGGAAACGCCCGGTGGCCACCTTCAAGCCGCTGGCGCGAGCCAGCCCCACAGTACAATCAAATAACTCCTCAGCCCGAGCCGGCGGAGCGGCGTCAATAAAACTGGGGCGACGTCCCTTACGGGTGTCAGCCAGAAGCGTAAACTGGCTCACCAGCAGAAGCTCACCGTTAATATCCAGCGCCGAGAGGTTAAACTTTTCTTCGGCATCAGCAAAAATGCGCAGATTGATGATTTTCTGCATCAAATACTGCGCATCTCTTTCGGTGTCACCGTTGGCCACACCGAGAAAAACCAACAGCCCCCGGCCTATCCGGCCCACCTCTTCATCGGCGATGCTGACGGAAGCTCCACTGACTCGCTGAAGCAGGGCTCTCACTTCATTACACTACTTTCCCTTTTCGCTCTCGTCTGTCTTTGATTCTCCCTGGCCCGTCTCCGGCTCACTGCTCTTCTTACGGCTATCGGTAGCATAGAAACCGCTTCCCTTGAATATAACCGGCGCAGCGTGAAAGACGCGCCGGGCTCTTCCCTGACACTGCGGGCATATTGCCTCGGGCTCCTCATCGAAGCCCTGCTTCATGTCGAAACGATAACTGCAATGACCGCATTCATACTCATAAACAGGCATATTGAATCACCTCGCACAAACATCCACTATATAATATTGTACACTAAAAGCGCCTCTCAGGCAAGCGGGTGGGCACTTTTTACATCTGGTTGTTCGCAGGCTACTCCCCGTGGGGGGTGGGGATAACTACGAGATAGGTAACCAATGAGACGAGGGCGGTGGGTGGGAAAAGATAACTAAAGGGGCGGGTGGGCACCGGATATTGCCTGCCCAGTCTGTCTCTGCTATACTCTACAGGTACGCCCCCATCGTCTAGAGGCCTAGGACACCGGCCTTTCAAGCCGGCAACATGGATTCGAATTCCATTGGGGGCATTCGAATTCCTCGCAGGTAGGAGAAATGCCAGAATTCAAGCCAAAGACCAGGGCCAAGAGCGGAGAAACCCTCAATGAAGCTCTGAAAGGTGAGCTTGCTTTGTATGAGCAGGCTGGTCTCTTCACCAGAGCAATAACGCCAAGGAGCGCCTACCGCTATCGAGGGGTACTTTTACAATACCAGAAAGCCCTCCAAGGCAAACCTCCATCGCTGGAGGCCTCACGTTGCTTTCTGGCACGCCTTAGAGAGGATGGCTTTAAACCCTCTACCCTGCGGATATACCGGGCAGCACTTAAAGGATTTCATGATTGGCGCGGCGAGAACCTGGTCTTCTCCATAAAGGTCCCACACCATCTGCCTTCATATCATAGTGCTGAAAAGGTAAACCGCATACTCAGCCTTGCCGCCGGTAAACCCCGTGACCATGTTACTCTGAGACTCATGAGCGATGCCGGCCTGAGGCGCTCAGAGGTAATTGGTCTTCATGTTCGTGCTGTTGACTTAACAGGTAGGATGCTGCGCACTCGTGGCAAAGGGGACAAAGATAGGGTTATACCTCTAACCCGAGAATTGCATAATGCGCTGGAGCTAGTCTGCAAGGACAAGAACCCTGACGATTTTGTGGTTGGCCTAAAGGATAAAGGTGTATATGGAATAGTCAAGAAATACGCCGCATTAGCTGGGGAACCGGACTTTCGCCCCCACGACTTACGTCACGCTTTCGCCACGAGGCTGGTCGAAGGAGGGGCTAACATAAGGGCAATTCAAGAATTATTAGGCCATGCTGATTTGAAAACAACCGCAGTTTATCTTGGATTAACCCCCAAACATCTAGAAGAAGCAATTAGAATATTAGAGAGTACTACCG
>JAUWYU010000097.1 GCA_030615655.1 Dehalococcoidia bacterium | reverse complement strand
CCGGCGGCCAGCCCGGTTTCGACCATGCCACAGGATGATAAAGTCGGCAAGATTATACAGGTGGAATCGTCTCTGGATGACGGAATATTGAGAGCCGTTAATGATTTACCGGTGGACGCCGCACTTGTTTCTGATGCATTTGAAGGCGGCGACTCCCTGGTATGGCATCAACTGATGATATTCCAGCACCTGGCCAATCTAATCACCAAACCCATAATAGTCCCGGTATCATTGAAGGCTGCTGAAAGCGAGCTTAAAGCCCTCTGGGAAGCCGGGGTTGACGGTGTCGTTGTGGAAGCTGACGCCATGAAGTCGGGAGGACTTAAAGAGCTGCGCCGGTTAATCAGCCAGCTGCCCGCCCGCACCTCACAAAAGCGCGGCAAAGCCGAGGCCCTGCTGCCCTACCCGGGTGGCGTGAAGGAAACGGAACCCGAAGAAGAGGAAGAGGAAGAAGATTACGAGTAGTCTAGCACGTCTGCCGAATTGGGACCAAAAGTGAGCCACGCAGAAGGCCATTCTCTGATGAAAATCCGCGAAGCTAGCCGAGATGATGCTAATGCCGTCGGCGCTCTGGCACAGGATTTCGCCAATTATCTGCGCTCTCTGGGCGACCCGACAAATTTTCAATTCAATGCTAAAACCTTCCTTCGCGATGGCTTCGGAGACAAGTCAGCCTTCAAAGGTCTGGTGGCTGAGGTCAATGGAGAGATTGTGGGCTATCTATTGTATCATTCCGGCTATTATGTGGATTTAGCCATGCGTACTTTGCATGTGGTTGACCTTTACGTCCGTCCGGATTGCCGGCGGCAGGGCGTGGGGCAAGCGCTGATGAAAAGGGCCTGTGAAATTTGTGCCAAGTCTGGCGGGAAAAGGCTATTCTGGTCGGTATACTCGCCTAATCGTGATGCTTTCAGATTTTACGAGCGACTTGGCGCCCGTTATACCGAGGACTTAAAGTTTATGTATTTAACACTAGGCGATTAAGCAGGACTGCTGATGAAGCTGTCGCCCCAACCCTCTTTCATTGTCCCGGCGCCGAGCATTATCGCCATCACGATGTGAGGCTTTTCGTACTTCTTGCAGGATAACGGACCATGGCGTAATCCCCTTGGAATAAAAAGTCCGGTGCTGGTGTTGAACGTCAAGGGTTGACCGCCCACGAAGAACTCTATTTCACCGCCGAGGTCTTCGGGATTATCGGGGTCGCCCCCTATATGCAGGACAATCTCGTCAAAACTTTTATGCACCATCTCGGGCATGGCGGCATTGGGGTTGTTTGATTCGGGCATATCGAATGTCCAGCCAAACTCGATGTAGCACTTGACTCCCGGTATCTGGACACCGCTCATGTAGGTCATGGTGGGACTCGTGCGCCCTTTTTTAAATTCCGCCCCCGCCTCCCGCATGGGACTGCGTACAACATACTGCTCATAGTCGAACCTGTCCTTTTTCCGGGGTAATCCCTTCTTGGCTTCACTTATGCCGCTCTCACCCCAGGCCGTCGCCGGGTCGCCGGCGCCGAGCATCATAGCCATCTGGATATGCGGAAAGTGGAATTTCTTCCAGGTCACGGGACCATGCGGGGTTCCCTTCGGGATATATAGCGCCGTCGTCGTGTCGAACGTTACAGGCTGGCCGCCGACGTAGAACTCTATTTCGCCGCCGAGGACCTGGGGAGTCTCGTGGTTGCCGCCCCAGTGGATAACAATCTCGTCAAAGTCATGCACATGCTCGTGAAGACTGGGATTCGGCTCCGGTATATCGTATATCCAGCCCAGTTCTATATAGTAGTTGGCTTCAGGCATCAGAGCACTGCTCATAAAAGTCATCGTGGGGCTCTGACGATTTTTAACCCCGCCGAACGCCTCGTAAACAAGCTTCCTTACCAGATATTTTTCATAGTCCGTTGCTGTCATTAAACACTATCCTCCGTATTTATTACACACGTCTTCTGGATTATAATAACTTCTATGTATCTAACGGTTGGGGATTGAGTCGACTGGAATAGTTTTAGGAGACTTTCTGCAAATCGATTAATGCCTCTGCGCCATCTGCCAGTACTTGCCCTCGGTGGTAATAGCCGGGGCAATGACCATCTCGGCCTCGTGCATCTCCCGTATAGTAGCCGCACCACAGAAGCCCATCGCCGTGCGCAGCGCCCCCACGAGGTTCTGGCTACCGTCGGTAATCGAGGTAGGACCTAAGAGAATCCGCTCTAATGTGCCCGTAGTCCCTACTTTTATCCGCGTTCCCCGGGGCAGCGCCGGGTGGGGATGAGACATACCCCAGTGATAACCCAGTCCGGGGGCCTCTTTAGCCTGGGCTAAGTTCGAACCAAGCATCACGGCATCGGCGCCGGCGGCAACAGCCTTGCACACATCGCCGCCCTTGTGAAAGCCGCCGTCGGTAATTATCGGCACATACTTGCCTGTCTCACGGTGATACTCGTCCCTGGCCGCCGCACAATCTATGGTGGCCGTTATCTGGGGGACGCCAAGGCCAAGCACTTGCCGGCTGGTACAGGCAGCACCGGGGCCGACACCCACCAGAACCCCGGATATCCCCGTTCTCATAAGCTCCAGGCAGGCGCTGTAGCTGACACAGTTACCCACGATAATCGGCATGGGTATTTGCTTTAACATCTCGGAGAAAATCAGGCCGCGATAGCTCCTAGAGATATGCCGGGCGCTGGTGACCGTGGACTGAACCACCAGTATATCAGCACCGGCTTCGGCTACTACGGGGGACAGTCGCTTGGTACTGGCCGGTATTAACGATATGGCGCATACCACCCCTGCCTTTTTTATGGCCCGTACCCTGTCGCCGACCAGGTTCTCCTTTACCGGTTCGGTGTACACCTTTTGCATCAAGGCAGTGACTTCGGCATCCGGCGTCCTGGCAATTTCCGCCAGTATCTCGGCGGGATTTTCATAGCGGGCCTGGATTCCGTCCAGATTGAGTACCGCCAGTCCGCCCAGTTTACCCAGCAGAATAGCGAAGTTAACATCGACTACGGAGTCCATGGCAGAGGTTACAATGGGAATGGGAAAGGTAAAGTCGCCAATCTGGAAATCGGTATTGGTCTGTTCGGGATTGATGGTGATGTCGCCGGGCACGATGGCCACTTCGTCAAAGCCGTAGGAACGCCTTAGCTGTTTAAACTTAGAAGTAGCCTTCTCGCTGCACATCTGTGCTATTTATTATAACAAAAATAAAAGATAAATTGCAAGAAAAGGCGGAAAAGATTTCGATAACGAACGCCAAGCTAGACAGGCCGAGGTGCGTGAGTTTATAATAGTGAGGTTAAGGATATTTTAAGATAATGCCGATTCTTTATGTTGTGGCTACCCCTATCGGAAACCTTGAGGATATCTCACTGCGGGCTCTTCGCACGCTCCGCGAAGTGAAGCTCATCGCTGCCGAGGATACCCGAAAGACAAGGCGTCTCCTGACCGCTTACGATATCAAGACGCCCATGACCAGCTATTACGAGTATAATAAGCAGACCAAACTAGATTATATTCTGAATTACCTTGAAAAAGGGGATATAGCTCTCGTTTCTGAGGCGGGTATGCCGGGTATATCCGACCCCGGCTACGAACTGATTGTGGCCGCCAGCCAGCGAAATATTCCGGTTGTTCCCGTGCCGGGGCCGTCGGCCATCACCACGGCGCTGGCTGTCTCGGGACTGCCTACCGACCGGTTCACCTGTATCGGTTTCCTGCCCCGCAGGGCTAATGCCCGGCGCCGCGCCCTGGAATCGGTAGCCGGTGAAACCGGCACCATCATCGCCCTGGAATCGCCACACCGTCTGCCGGCGGCATTGAATGATATACTGCTGGCTCTGGGTGACAGGAAACTGGCCGTTTGCCGCGAGCTTACCAAGCTCCACGAGGAGGTCTTCCGGGGAACCGTGAGCGAGGCAATAGAATACTTCAAAGCGCCGAGGGGAGAATTTACCCTGGTGATTGAAGGCAGGGGAACGAAGGGCAAGCCTCCGTTAACCGAGGCCGTGGAGCAGCAGTTACACCAGATATACCTTACGGGGGCTACGGCTAAAGAGGCCATAGCCACGGTAGCCGGGGAAACGGGGCTGTCGAGAAAAGAACTGTATCAAGCCTGGCTCAGACTGGACAAGGTCTGGGACAGAGAAAAGGATTCGTGTCAGAAATCCGGGAGGAGTTGAACAAATGCGTCGCGGCTGTATATCTTTAGGCGAAATCAAATGTGATGAGTGCCATAACACCATACCCTATCCCCACCGCTACCTGGCTGTTAATGAGACGAAGGGTGTTGAGGACGAGGAGGGTGAGACCCGGCGCTACTGCGTGGAGTGCTGCCTGAAGAAGGGCTACGCCCATTATAAAGAAGAAAAAGGTGAGCGGGTGCTGACCTTCTTCTAGGCACCCTTCTTAAGGCGTCGAGTATGAGCGAGAAAATCTTCATCGGTGTGGCCTGGCCTTATGCCAACGGTTCCCTGCATCTGGGACAGATTGCGGGTGCTAACCTGCCGGCGGATATCTTCGCACGCTACCACCGTATTAAAGGGAACGAAGTGTTGATGGTCTCCGGCTCGGACCAGCACGGCACGCCGACAACCATCAAAGCCGAACAGGAAGGGAAAACTCCGCAGGAAATAGCCGAATTTTACCAGAAAGAGTTTCTCGATTGCTGGCAGAAGCTCGGTATTTCCTTCGACCTGTACACGACCACCGGCACCAGGAACCATACCGAAGTAACACAGGATATATTTCTTAGACTTCTCGAAAAAGACTTTTTGTACAGGAAGACCGTATCTCAGGCATATTGCCCGAGTTGCCAGCGCTTCCTGCCCGACCGCTATATTGAAGGCACCTGCCCTTTTTGTAATGCCCCCGGGGCTCGTGGTGACCAGTGTGAAGCCTGCGGTAAGCTGATGGACGCTCCCGACTTAATCGAAGCACACTGTCGCCTGTGCGGGACAGCTCCTGTCTACAAAGATTCGGAACAGTTCTTCCTAAGATTACCGGCCTTTAGAGATAAATTACTCGACTGGGTGAAGGACAAGAAACACTGGCGGTCAAATGTCCTGAATTTTACAACGCGGTTTCTTGAGGAAGGCCTGATAGACAGAGCGTTTACCCGCGATATCGACTGGGGAGTGCCGGTGCCGGTCGATGGCTTCGAAGACAAGCGCATCTACGTGTGGTTTGAAGCCGTCATCGGCTACCTCTCGGCTTCGAAGGAATGGGCTAGGCTTCAGGGGAAACCTGAGAAATGGCGCGACTTCTGGCAAGGTGACGATGTAAAAAGTTATTACTTCCTTGGCAAGGATAACATTATTTTCCACACCATTATCTGGCCGGCGATGCTGATGGGCTACGGAGACCTTGCCCTGCCTTATGACGTACCCGCCAATGAGTTTTTGACCATTGAAGGCAAAAAACTCTCTACCAGCCAGAACTGGGCGGTCTGGCTGCCGGACTACCTCTCGCGCTATGACCCCGACCCCCTGCGTTACCTGCTCTCCATAAACATGCCGGAAACCAGCGATACCGATTTCTCCTGGCGCGAGCTTGTCCGCCGCAACAACGACGAGCTGGTGGCCACCTACGGCAACCTGGTCAACCGGGTATTGACCCTCGTCTACCGTAATTACGATGGGAAAGTGCCGGAACACGGCGAGCTAAACGAAGCTGACAAAAGCCTTATGAAAAATATGGACTCCTGCCTCGAACAGGTAGGCGAGCTTATTTCAAAATGCAGTTTAAAGCAGGCAATAACAACGGCGATGGCGGCAGCCCACGAGGTAAACCGCTACCTGGATGAAAAATCACCCTGGAAGGTGATTAAAGAAGACAAACAGGCGGCCGCCGACTCGCTGTACGTGGCCCTTTACGCCATATCCTGCCTGAAAACGGCCATGTATCCCTTCCTGCCCTTCAGTTCACAGAAAGTGCATGAATATCTCGGCTTTGACGGAAAGATAGAAGATTACGGCTGGAAGCCGCAGGACCTGCCGTCGGGACAAAAATTGCGTGAGCCCAAGCCCCTCTTTTCTAAACTCGATGATAGTGTTATCGAAGAGGAGACCAAGCGCATTGGAACTTAACCAGATTTACGAGTCCATTCTTGATGACCTGGCCAGGGTAAAAGACGTGCTGAG
>JAUWYU010000045.1 GCA_030615655.1 Dehalococcoidia bacterium | reverse complement strand
TAATGAAAACACGTTTGTACGTATTCTGGAAAATGTTCGCCAGAGGGATGCCTTTGTTGTTCAACCATTCTCCTCCCCGGTCAATAGCAATCTGATGGAAATTCTCATTATGATTGACGCCCTGAAGAGGGCTTCAGCCGGCCGGATTACGGCCGTAATACCCTACTACGGCTACGGCCGCAGCGACAAGAAAGACCAGCCGCGTGTGCCCATCACCGCCAGACTGGTAGCCGACCTTCTGACGGTGGCCGGTGCCAACCGGGTACTGACGGTGGACTTACATGCGGCGCAGATTCAGGGTTTCTTTGACATACCGGTTGATGAGTTGACGGCTCTCAATATTTTAGGCAATTATTTTGTGGAGAAAGCCTATAAGGACGTGGTGGTCGTCGCCAGCGATATAGGCGCTACCAAGCGGGCGCGTGACCTGGGAGCCAGGTTGAATGCACCGCTGGCTATTATGGAAAAAAGGCGCCTCGGCAATGAAGACAAAACCGAAACATTAAACGTGATCGGTGATGTGGGGGGTAAGACGGTCATCACCATAGATGACGAAATAGATACCGCCGGCTCTCTGGTAGGAGTTGTCAATGCCCTGATAGAGCGAGGTGCCAGAGAGATACATGCCTGCTGCACCCACCCCATCTTCTCCGGCCCGGCTATAGAGAGAATAGCCGCCTGTGCTGTGAAAGAGGTAGTCGTTACTGATACCGTCCCTGTTCCGGAGAATAAGAGAATTGATAAAATTACCGTTTTACCGATAGCACCGCTGCTGGGTGAGGCCATAAGCCGTATTCATACCGGAAAATCCGTGGGAGCCATGTTTGAGTAAGAACGAGAAAATGGTAGAAGTCTATAAAGCCCCCAATGAAATGGAGGCGCAGGTCATTAAGAGCTTACTGGAAAGCTACGAGATACCCTGCTTTCTGAAGTCACACGCGGCGCCTTCGGTGCATATGTTTACTGTCGATGGTATGGGCGAAGTTAAGGTTATGGTCCTGGAGTCAATGGCGGGTAGTGCCAGAGAACTGATTAAGAGTGATAATCATGTTTAAATTATTAGGCGGACTATTTGATTCCAACGAAAAAGAACTGAAACGGCTACAGCCGAAGGTAGACCGGATAAATGAGCTGGAGCCTGAGTTTGAGAAACTCAGCGATACTGAGCTTCATGCCAAGACCGAAGAGTTCAGGGCCAGACTCAAGGACGGCGTTTCCCTTGATGAACTGCTGCCCGAGGCTTTTGCCGCCGTACGCGAAGCCGCCAAGCGTACCATAGGTCAACGTCACTTTGATGTGCAGTTAATGGGTGGCATCACCCTGCACCAGGGCAAGATTGCCGAGATGAAAACCGGTGAAGGTAAAACTCTGGTGGCAACTCTGCCCCTCTACCTGAACTCCCTGGCCCCGTGTCCCGAATGCGGGGGAAGTGACACCGTTCAGGACACACCATGCTCCGTATGTCAGGGTTCAGGTAAGCGTGGATGCCACCTGGTTACGGTGAATGACTACTTGGCGCGGCGTGACCCGTACTGGATGGCACCCATCTATCACGCTCTGGGGGTAAGCGTCGCTAGCATTTACCCTATGCAGAATCCTGACGAACATACCCCGGCCCGACTTTACGACCCGGACTACGACGCCGGCGATAGCCGCTGGCGGCATTTCCGTCCGATTCCTCGGCGGGAAGCTTACCAGGCCGATATTACCTATGGCACCAGCAGCGAGTTCGGCTTTGATTACCTTCGGGACAACATGGTCACGAACCTGACCCAGTGTGTCCAGCGTCCCTTGAACTACTCAATTGTTGATGAGGTAGATAACCTCCTCATTGATGAAGCCCGTACGCCGCTCATCATCAGCGCGCCAGATGTTGAGGCGGGGCAATTATATCAGACGTTCGCTCAACTTGTACTTCGTCTCAAGCGGGTCGAAGACTATGAGATTAAGGAAAAAGAGCGAAGTGCCGAGCTAACTGAAGCTGGCTGGGACAAGGTGGAGAAGATGCTCAAGCGAGACGGAATATTGAAATCCGGGAGCAGTCTCTATACTGATGCTCGTTTAATGCATCACTTGAGGAATGCCCTTAGTGCGAAAGAGTTTTATAAAAGAGACCAGCAATATGTAGTTGACCGAGAACAAGGAAAAGGCGAGGTCATCATTGTTGACGAGTTCACCGGCAGGAAGATGTATGGCCGGCGCTATTCCGAGGGACTGCACCAGGCTATCGAGGCTAAAGAGCATGTCAGCATCCAACAGGAAAGTAAAACCTACGCTACGGTAACCATCCAGAACTACTTCCGCATGTATGAGAAGCTGGGCGGGATGACCGGTACGGCGGCCACCGAAGCCGAAGAGTTCTACAAGATATACAAGCTTGATGTAACGGAAATTCCTACCAATAAGCCAATGGTTCGCGAGGACTCTCCCGACCAGATTTACAAGACTGAGGAGGCCAAATTCCGGGCGGTTGTTCGTGAAATTAAGCAACTCCACGAGCAGGAAATCCCGGTGTTAATTGGCACCGTATCAATTGAGAAGTCGGAGTACCTGAGCGACCTGCTCAAGCGGCAGGGCATTGCCTGTCAGATACTGAATGCCAAGCAGCATGAGAAAGAGGCGAGTATTATTGCCAAGGCGGGCGAACCGGGTACGGTGACTGTCGCTACTAATATGGCCGGGCGGGGTGTTGATATTATGCTGGGAGGCAGTCCTGACGGAGAGGGTGAGCAAGATTGGCAGGTAAAGCACGATAAGATAATCGGGGGGGGTGGACTTCACATCGTCGGCACGGAGCGCCATGAGGCGAGGCGAATTGACAACCAGCTGCGGGGCAGAGCCGGACGCCAGGGCGACCCGGGCTTTTCACGTTTCTACGTATCGCTGGAGGACGACATCATGCGCCGCTTCGGCGGCGACCGTATCAAGGGCTTCATGGAATGGGTGGGCATGGACGAGGACACTCCTATTGAGAACAACCTGATTACCAAAGCCATCACCGATGTGCAGAAGCGTGTTGAGGGCTATCACTTTGACATGCGCAAGCATCTTGTGGAGTATGACGATGTCGTCAACAAGCACCGCGAGCTTATCTACGAAGAGCGGCGGAAGATACTCGCCGGTGCCGACCTCAAGACAAATATACTGTCCATGGTTGCCGATGAGATAAAGGCAGTGGTCGCCTCGCGACTCGTTGACCAGCATGGTATTGACTGGGACATCCCCGGTTTGCTGGCCGATGTCAATACGATATTGCCGGTGCCGCCCTCGCTTAATGAGAAAACCCTCTCCGAGATGAAGCCGAAAGACATTGAGGAGAAACTGATTGAGCTGGCCGGGACTCTTTACGAGGAGCGGGAGAAAAATACAGGCCCTGACCAGATGAGGGTGCTGGAGAGGCTGGTGATGCTCCAGATTATCGACCGTCTCTGGGTAGAGCACCTGACGGCCATGGAGCATATGCGACTTCAGGCGGGATGGCAGACTTTACGCCAGACGCGTTCCGTGGATGCCTACAAGAGTTCGGGCTATCAGCAGTTCCAGACCCTGCTGGAGACCATCCAGCAGGACGTGGCTCATACCATATACCATGTGACCATTGTCAAGCGGGAGGCCAGAGAACCGGAATCGCCGATGGCTAAGGCGGCTGGACGCTCGGAAGGCGTCGCCAGGCAGAAGGTAGGAGCCGGCAGTAAGAAAATAGGCCGCAATGCCCCCTGTCCCTGCGGCAGCGGTAAGAAATACAAGCACTGCTGTGGAAGATAAGTTATTATGACCGACTGGTGAATTATATAAGGTAGCAGATGGGGTTGTGGGGATTTTAAGGGGGCCTACCACCAATGAAAAACTCAGAAATCGCCGCCATATTTGATGATATTGCCGAGATGCTCAAGCTCAAGAAGGACAACATCTTCAAGATACGGGCTTACCAGAAGGTGGCGCGTGCCATCGAGGAGCTTCCCTTTGAGGTGGCGCGGCTGGTCTCTGAGAACAGACTTGATGAAATCCCCGGGGCGGGGGAGGCGATTACCAAAAAGATTACCGAGCTGGTAACTACCGGCCAGCTCGACTACTACGAAAGACTCAAAGCGGAATTCCCGGAGCGGGCCCATTCGGCCCGGGCTTGAGGTGTGGCATGGCGGAGATTAATAATCAATTAGTTTCCTCTGCATCCACCTCACCCGGCGACGCCGAAGCCATAAGACACCTGAAACAGGCTGTCGCCGGGGGCAAACACTGGTATATCGCCCTGCTGGGTTCTATCGGATTGTGGACCAGTGCCGGAGAAGTCCATAACGACCGCACCTATCAATATCTCATTGACGGCGAAGCCTTTGACTGGCTGCTTCTGGCGGAGAGACTCTGCGAGACGGTAGACGGTCTGCTGCCTGAAGATGAGAAGAATGCCCTCCTTTTCCATGGCATACCACCGCTGGAACTCAGCGCCGTGGAAGTCAGGGAGCTTATCGGCGACCGAAAGTACGGCGAGTATCTTAACTACTTCTACGGTGTTACTGTCGAAGAGGCGCTTCTCCTGGCGGTGCAGGAGGAGATTGATAAAGAAAGGCGGGTATTTGGTTACCGGGTTAAACACGAATCTCCCGACGAGGCCTACCGGAGGATATATAGCGCTGATAGAACGGTAATGTTAAAGCGCTTCAGGCAGGAAAAGGGCTACTCCCAACTGAAGTCTACCAGCATAACCGAGCTAAAGGAGTTCACCTACTGGCTCTTTAAATACCGGCTCAAGCAATGTGAAAAGGCCAGGATTGCCAGTGATACCACCAAGGCGTTGGAATATTTGAAACGACAGTGGCGTCAGAAGGGCATTTTCAAAATGCTGGCCGCCGACCTGGTTCCGGATGATAAAGTCTAATCGTAGCTGGCCGCATCGGTCGGGCAACTACACATTGGCGGTGCCCTCGGGTGCTCTTACCATGAGTACCGGTATACTGGCCCCCCGCAATACCTTATCCGTAATACTGCCGAAAGCCATGCGCCGAAGCCCCGACCTTCCGTGTGTTGACATAGCTATTAAATCTGCGTTGATTTCGCCGGCAGCTTTAAGTATCTCTTCAGCGGCATTGCCGGTACTGACCATGTTCTTGACCGTGACTCCCCGGCTCTCCAGGGATTCTGCGGTCCTTTGAAGGTAATTCGTAACCCGTTCTTTAATTAGCTTCAGCTCCTCCTCCGTATAGGAAACCGGGGCGCTTGCCTCCCCGACCACAATCCAGTGTCTCAGCAGTGTTATTACCCCCAGAAGGGTAACCTCTATATTTGCTTCGGGTGGCAGTTTATCTATAAGTCGCTCAATAACCGGCAAGGCAGCTTCACCCACTCTGGAGCCGTCTAAAGGGACAAGTATCTTCTCAAACATGCCCTCACCTCCTACAACCTGGAACTCTGTTGTTTCAGTTTCCCCAGTTTGTCATTCAGAGTATATAGTTTTTGGCGTTCCTTATCAATAACCGCCTCCGGCGCCTTGGTGAGAAAGGCCCGGTCCTTCAATCTGGTTTCAAGACGGGCTACCTCGCCCTGGACTTGTTCCAGCTCTTTCTGGATACGTTTCCTCTCCGTCTCCAGGTCAAACATGCTGGCCATGGGAATGACCACCGTAGCCTGTGTCAGCGACAATACCAGTGTATTCTCTCCTGTCTCGTCTCCCGCCTCGCCTTCCAGGAAAGTGATGGGATTGGCTCGCGCCAGGGTCTTGACGACCTCGGCGTAGGGGGCGATTGCCTCGTGGAGAGAGGAATCGGTATAGATTTTTACCTCAATCCATCGCTGGCTCGCCACTTTGTATTGAGCCCGGATATTGCGAATAGCGCGTATTAGCTCTATGATGGCCTCAATCTTGGCCTCGGCTGCCGGGTCGACCATAGCTTTATCGGCTTCCGGGTAGGCGGTGACCATGATGGACTCGGTCTCAAGCCAGTTTACGTGTCTTTTCAGGTGTTGCCATAGCTCCTCGGTGAGAAACGGCATGTAGGGATGCAGGAGACGGAGTGATTTTTCCAGGACATGCACGAGCACCGGTAAGGGTGAGGTATCGTTTGCCTGCAATCTTATCTTGGCCAGTTCGATATACCAGTCGCAAAACTCGCCCCACAGGAAGTCATGCATCTGCCTCTGTGCCTCTCCAAACTGAAAGTCTTCCATTAGATTGGTTACACTGGATACCGTACGGCTGAGCCGTGATAGAATCCATCTGTCTTCCAGTGGCAGTGAATCCCTTTCAATTTTACCAGTGGCACCGCCGGAATCGAGGCTCCTGACGACGAACCGGGTGGCGTTCCATAGCTTGTTGGCGAAGTTACGGCCGGCCTCCAGCTTTGTTGCGGCCAGCTTGCTGTCATTTCCCGGCGATGTACCGGTCAGCAGGGCAAAGCGCAGGGCGTCCGTACCGTATTGCTCCATTAAGCCGAGCGGGTCAACCACGTTGCCCCTTGTCTTGCTCATTTTAACGCCCTTGTCATCGCGTATCAGGCCGTGAAGATAGACGGTATGGAATGGAATTTTACCAGTGTTCTCGATGCCTATCATTATCATCCTGGCTACCCAGAAAAATAAAATTTCATAACCGGTGTTCATAACTGAAGTTGGGTAAAAGTAGCGTAGGTCTTCAGTATCATCCGGCCACCCCAGCGTGGAATGAGGCCAGAGCCCGGAGCTGAACCAGGTGTCCAGCGTGTCCGGATCCTGCTCGATGTTATTGGAGCCACATTTGGCGCAAGTATTAGGCGTTTCGATGGCCACTGTCATCTCGTCGCAGTCGCGGCAGTACCAGATGGGTATACGATGGCCCCACCAGAGCTGGCGGCTGATGCACCAGTCCCGTATATTCTCCATCCAGTTGAGGTAGACCTTGGTGAAGCGTTCTGGCAGGATGGTAATTTCCCCATCTTTGACTACCTTAATGGCCGGCTTGGCCAGGGGCTCTATTTTTACGAACCATTGCCGGCTGGCGATAGGTTCGACGATGGTATGGCAGCGCTCACAGTGCCCGACGGCATGGGTATAATCCTCGGTTTTCACGAGCTGCCCGGCTTTCTCCAGGTCGGTCAGTATCGCCTTGCGGCAGTCATAACGGTCCATACCCTTGTATGGCCCGGCGTTTTCGTTCATGGTAACGTCAGCGTTTAATATATTTACCAGCGGTAGGCCCTGCCGCTGGGCTACCTCGAAGTCTACCGGGTCGTGTCCCGGCGTTATTTTAACCGCACCGGTCCCGAACGCGGGGTCGACTGCTGTGTCGGAGATGATGGGTATCTCGCGGTTGACGGCAGGAAGGATAACCTTTTTGCCCACCATACCTTTAAAGCGTTTATCTTTAGGATTTATCGCTACGGCCGTATCACCCAATATCGTCTCCGGCCTGGTGGTGGCTACGGTGATAAACTTGCCTTTCTCGCCTATCACCGGGTATTTAACATACCACAAATGACCTTTTACATCTTGGTGCTCGACCTCCAGATCAGAGAGCGCTGTACCGCAACGTGGACACCAGTTGATGATACGTTCGCCGCGGTATATCAGCCCCTTATCATATAGACGTTTGAAGGTAATGCGCACCGCCCGGCTCGAAACCTCGTCCATGGTAAAACGCAGGCGAGTCCAATCGCAGGAGATACCCAGCTTCATATGCTGCTGTGTAATGGTCTGGCGGCACTCCGCCACCCATTTATACATCCTCTCAAGAAATTTCTCCCTGCCGAGTTGATGACGGTCGAGTCCCTCTTTAGCCAGCTCACGCTCCATGACCACCTGGGCGGCGATACTGGCGTGGTCGACGCCGGGCAGCCAGAGCACCAGTTCTCCCTTCATACGGTGCCAGCGCGTCATGATATCCTGAAGGCCGCTTTCCAGGGCATGGCCGAGGTGAAGCTCGCCGGTGACATTGGGCGGCGGCATAATGATAACGAAGGGCTTTTTCTCGGGGTCTATTTTGGGCGTAAAATAACCTTTTTTCATCCAGAATTCATACCACTTCTGCTCGACCCTGCCCGGCTCGTATGCCTTGGGCATTTCGTCTATGTTCGGGGACTGTGTCATGAGTACCTCTTTCTAGTGTTGATGTTTTCTTTAAACCTCGCCCCCCACGTTTGTTATCTTTTCCCACCCTGCCGCCCTCGTATCATTTGCCGCTTAGCCCGTGAGTATGCCCCACTCCTTTATACACTACTTTACAATCTCAAAGCGATATTTTTTCATTGGCACAACTGGTGTAATGCGAATAATGTCGCCTTCTTTCAATTCAGGATGCTTTCTGTACCATTTCTGCAAGTCCCAAAGCTGTTTACTCCCCTCGTAATCGCCTACATCAGCATGAAAAATTTCTCCATCATCGTTTATTATTTCGATTGTTTTCCCAGCGTTAGGGAATAAATCTCTAAATTTCTTCCAGATTCCAATATATCCGTAATCTATATAGGAACGCCAGACTTTTATTCTCATACTGCCTACAGGTAACTCTGGCTGCCGTGGTTCTACTCCAACAGGAATCACAGGCTTATATAAGGGCACAAATAAATGAGCGTGGACTGGTAAGCCTACCCCTTCTCTGGTGAAAGTCTGGAACTCTCTTATCTCTATTGGCGAATATTTAAGTAGGTCTAGCGCTTCATCTAGTTCCGGTGTTCTCTTCTCAATAATAATTACTAATACAGGTGACTTAGTGATGAGGTCTGCAAGAAATTTATAAACCTCGCCTGAGCCGATTACTTCCTCAACTTCGGCTTTTCGCTGTTTATTTTCTTGAATATAGTGATATATAGCTTCAATAACCTTTTTTTGAGTAGCTGTATTCTTTATACCAGCAATAAATCTTCCGACCTGATTTACTATATGGTCATATAATTGATGAGTTGATAATTCTATCTCAACGATATACCATTGTGGTACTTCATCTACAGTGAGGACAAACCCATCGGGAACAGAACCTTTTCCTGCTTCAGATTCAAGCCTGTTTCCTTCTATAAATATGGAATTTTTACCAAAAATTTCTTTATAGTGCTCTTTGATAAGCGGCTGAAATTCTTCTACTTCCTTTTTTGGCGTCCATAGTTCGTACCTTACACCATCCATCAATATCATATCTCACCTCCCAGCTTTTTTGCCAGGCATCCCCACCACCCTGTCCAGCACCCTGTCCGCAACCTCCCGTTTGCTCATCAGGGGTAATTCCTCCGCCTTGCCGTCGCGGTCAATCAGGGTCACTTTATTGGTATCCACGTCAAAGCCGCTGTCGGCGGCGGTAATATCGTTGGCCACAATCAGGTCGAGCCCTTTCTGCTCCAGCTTTTTTCTGGCATTGGCGACCATATTCTCGCTTTCAGCGGCAAAGCCGACCTTGATGAACTTGCCCTTCACCTCGGTTAGAATGTCGGGTGTTCTGACCAGCTCGATAGTTATGCTCTGGGCGGATTCTTTTTTAATCTTGGTTCTGGCGGGATTT
>JAUWYU010000030.1 GCA_030615655.1 Dehalococcoidia bacterium | reverse complement strand
GCATTATCAATGTTACCGGTTATGCCGGTGTTGAGTTGGCGCGACTGCTCTCTCAGCATCCGGAGGTAGAGCTTGCCTCGGTTACCGGACGCAGCGCTGCCGGGCAGCAACTGGGCGATGTCTTCCCCCACCTGGGGAGCGTCGGACTGACCATCGAATCTAAACTGGGCGAGGTTAATCTGGCTTTTTCCGCCATGCCACACAAGGAGAGTACCCGGGAAGTTATACCACTGCTCGAAAAGGGTATCAGGGTAGTGGATATCAGCGCCGATTTCAGGCTCAAAGATGCTGCCGATTACCCGCAGTGGTACGGTTTTACCCATCCCGCTCCAAACCTGCTGGAACAGGCAGTCTATGGTCTACCTGAACTGTACCGCCCCCGGATAAAGTCAGCGCAACTGGTGGCCATTCCGGGTTGCTACCCTACCGGCGCTATCCTCGCCCTGGTACCGGCTATGAAGGAAGGTATAATTGGACCGGACATCATCATCGATAGCAAGTCGGGCATCTCCGGGGCCGGCCGGAGCCTCAGCCTGAACACGCATTACACCGAAGCTAATGAAGACACCACCGCCTATGCCCTGGGCGGGCACCGCCACATGCCCGAGATACTGCAGGAGCTTAAACTTCTTCACCCGGAGCCACCGCCTTCGATAACCTTTATCCCCCACCTGGTGCCCATGACCCGTGGGATACTGACCACTGCCTATGCCCCCCTGGTAGACGGTAAAACGACACAGGAAAAGCTGCTAAATCTCTACCGTGACTTCTACAGGGATGAGCCCTTCATCAGGGTGGTGGCATCCCCGCCCCACACCAAGCACACCCTGGGAAGCAACTTCTGCCATATCCACCCTGCCATTGACCACCGGACCGGCAGGCTGGTTGTTATCAGCGCGATTGACAATCTGATGAAAGGGGCGGCGGGGCAGGCTGTCCAGGACATGAACCTCATGCTCGGTCTGCCGGAAGTGACCGGACTTGAGGCGCTGGCGCTTTATCCCTGACAATGGGAGGCTGATTGTTGGCCACGTATACTCACCTCAAATTGAATCAGGACGTAGAAGCTATGGCCGGACATTATACCCCCCAAAAAGAAGTGAGGTTGAAGCATAATGGCCGGGAAGTGCTCTATATCCTCAGCCAGGCTGTGGTCGATTCCTCCTGCTGTGGTAAGACCGACTTCTCTTCAGCGCTGGTGCCCGGCTATATCGTCAGGTGGCAAGCGAAGGCGAACAAAGACGGATTACCCCTGTCGGAAGTAGAGCCCATTATCGATAAAAAGACTCGGGATAAGATTAGGAAAACAATCAAGGAAACCGAGCACATATCGCAGGTCGAATTCTGGTAGATGTAGCCTCAAGCTTACGAGGTTCCGGTATCTACGGCCACCCTCTCTCTATAAGCCGCCATAAGCCGCCGGGTAATTTGCCCCGGTCTACCCGACCTTATGGTCACCATCTGTCCCGCCTCGTCCCTGACTGCCACCATCGGCATAAGCTCTATCATCGAATTGGTCAGAAATGCCTCATCAAACTGCCCGAGGTCGTCCGGACTGACATCACCTTCTTCAACGCTTATGTCAAGTGACGCCGCCGTCTCCATCACCACCTCGCGGGTAATGCCCGGCAGGATGCCGCTTTCCAGAGAAGGCGTCACCAGACCGGAGGCTTTGACGAAAAAAACATTACTGCCGCCACCCTCGGCGATATACCCATCATCGTTCAACAGCAGCGCTTCGTCCAGTCCGTATTCCGCGGCTTCTCTCCTCGCCAGAACGCTGACCAGATAATTAGTCGACTTTACCCTGGATATGGAAGACTGCCGGCAGCGGCGCACCGAGGCTACTCCGACTTTAAAACCTTGCTCATATTTCTCCGCCGGAAGAGGCGTATAAGGCCTTGCCGTCACCACCATGGTAGGTTTACTGCTAAAACTCGACCACGGAAACGCGTCCGACTCTCCGTTGGTAATGGTCAGTCGTATCCGGGCGTCCTCCAGTCCGTTTGCCTTCAGCGTATCCCGGCAGGCCTGACCGAGGTCGATGTCGGTCAGAGAGACACTCAGTCCGATGATTTCCGCTGAACCAAGCAGTCGTGTTATGTGCCGCTCCAGGAGGAAAATTTTACCGTGGTAGGCGCGCATCGTTTCAAAGAGCCCATATCCATATAGAAAGCCGTGGTCGAAAACCGATACGCGTGCCTCGAAACGCGGCACGAGCGAACCGTTCAGGTAAATAATCTCTTCCATTAATTCCCCCTTATTCAGGCCTGTTCAGGCTCAGGAAGTTGGACAGAATGGCATGTCCATCCGGCGTCAGGATGGATTCCGGGTGGAACTGGATTCCCTCCACCATATCCCGGCGATTCCTCACTCCCATAATCACCCCGTCTTCAGTCTTCGCCGAGACCTCGAGGGACGCTGGCATCGCCTCCGCGCCGATAACCAGAGAATGATAACGCCCCCCGACAAGCGGTGACGGCAGACCGCGGAACACGGTATCACCATCGTGGTATACGGGGGAGTCTTTGCCATGCGTGGGGAGTACGGCTCGCTTAATCTGCCCGCCGTAAACATAGCCGATACACTGGTGTCCCAGGCACACCCCCAGGATGGGAATCTTCCCGCGAAAATAACGGACGACATCGTTGGAAATGCCAGCTTCCAGCGGGGTGCAGGGACCGGGCGAGATGATGATATGGCTGGGAGCCATAGCCTCAATCTGCTCCAGGGTTATAGCATCATTACGATGGGCTACCGGCTCCCGGCCCAGCTCGCCAAGATACTGCACCAGGTTATAGGCAAACGAATCATAGTTATCGATAACCAGAATCACGCTCTTATCTCCACAGCCTCCTCAGGCGACAGGTTGAGGGCCTCTATCAAAGCTTTACCCTTGTCCAGGGTCTCGATATACTCTGCCTCCGGCTCAGAATCATAGACAATGGCACCCCCCACCTGGAAATAAGCCCTGCCCTCTTTAATAAGAATCGTCCGTATCACGATATCCAGGTCCATGTCACCGCCGAAACTGAGGTAGCCCAGCGAGCCGGTGTAAACGCTCCTCCGCGTAGGCTCCAGCTCATCGATAATCTCCATCGCCCGTACCTTGGGGGCCCCGGTTACGGAACCGCCGGGGAAGGTAGCTTTAAGCAGGTCAACCCGGCTTTTCCCCTCGCTCATTTGGCCCACCACGGTAGAGGTCAGGTGAAAGACGGTGGGATAAGTTTCCAGGATAGCCAGTTCCGCAACCTTTACTGTGCCGTAGCGGCAGACCCGCCCGATATCGTTCCTTTCCAGGTCGACAATCATCACATTCTCCGCCCGGTCCTTAACGCTCTCCAGCAGGCTCTGGGCCAGTGCCCTGTCCTCCTCCGGAGTTTCACCACGGGGCTTGGTTCCCTTGATAGGACGCGTTTCCACCCGGTCGCCCCGGACTTTGAGAAACCTCTCCGGTGAAGCGCCGACAATGCTGACACCGTCAAAATTGAAGTAATTGGCGAATGGCGCCGGATTGATTCTTCGTAAGCGCTTATAAAGCTCGTATGGTGTAATGGCCAAATCGACTTCGAACCTCTGTGACAGATTTACCTGGAAGATATCGCCGGCGCAGATATACTCCCGGCCCGTGGCAACCGCCTCAAGGTAGCCCTCGTGAGAAAAATTGGCCTTGAGCACGATTCCTCCCCCCGAAAGTATCTCTTCAGATGTGGAGGGCGGCGGACAAAGCAAAACATGGCTCCTCAACTCTTTCAGCCTCTCCTCTGCCCGCCGTCGCCGCCGACCCTCCTCCAGCTCCGGAAAGCCGGTAGCCACCAGATATGTTTTATTTACCAGATGGTCGAAAGTCACAATGGCATCGTAGAAAGCCAGATAGCACTCGGGAAGATTCAAATCGTCAACCGCCGTAGTTGGCAGGCATTCGATGAAGTGGCACAAATCATAGCTGAAATAACCAACAGCCCCGCCGACGAAGGGTATGCCCGCCTGACTATCGTCCAGAGAATATACCTCCAGCAGTTCGCCGAGCACGTCAAAAGGATTACCCCGCCTGACCTCCTCCACCCCGTCTCTTATTAGAGATACCTTATCCCCCCGACTCCTGAGCACCAGGAACGGGTCGCTGCCCATGAACGAATAGCGCCCCAGCTTTTTCGGGTCCATGCCGCTATCAAGAAAGAAACTGAAGGGACGCCGTGCAAAGACTTCAAAGCACCACGCGGCTTCCGGTGCCATATGTATCTCTTCTATAAGCGGATAACGACCCGTCATTCTGTGCCGTCAACTCCCACTAATATCCCCATTTTAGCGGGCCGGAGGAATGAATGGTGGCCCTGAAGTCGGCTTGGTAACCAGCCATTTACCGGTGAGCTCAAGCATCGGCAGCTTGACCTCGAGATTTTGGCGGCGGGCTGGAATCATATCTACAACATCGAATCCACACGTTTGTAAGATTCGTTCCAGATTCGCACAACAGGAGATTGTTCCATTACCACTCCCCCCTGCATAGCATAAGCCAATGGCCGGAGTGCCCTGTCCGAACGGAGCCGGTCCTGGAATACCCTGGGCTGCCGCCATTATTCTGGGAAAGTGTGTTCGGCGTAGCCGGTCAAGAAATCCCCGCATGCTTTCGCTCAGGTCACCGAAGTAAACTGGCGTCGCAAAAACGGTAACGTCTGCCGCTTCTATTTTCTCTACTATTGAGGAAAAATCATCCTCAATAGTACACCTCCCCTCACTCCGACAGAGTCCCCAGCCGTCTTCATCGCATTGTCGGCAGCGCTCAAGTTTGAGCTCTGTCAGAAAGATGCTTTCCGAATTCCCTCCAGCCGCCGAAATACCCCTGCGTACCGCGTTTATAGCCCGGGCCGTTTGACCCTCCGGGTTCCTACTCCCTGACAATATTAATATTTGCACATATCCTCCTCTTATGCCACAGTACTGAATATAGGATTTACACTATATATATCCGGGGGTTTACTCTTTGAATATCTCGCAGCATACAATCTCGTCCATTGATTATAACACGATTACCTTTATATCACCCAGCAATATCGGTATGTTTACTTGCGTATATTCAGTCCTGTTCTAAAGTAAAACAATTCCTGTCGTTGCGACTATGTGAACCAGGAGATTTCGTTTGTCCGGTGTTGTCTCTTCACTCAAGCTCTGCTATGCTTTGAAATACAATAATTATGCCAAACGAAAACGTCACTCAGTTTCGCCGCCGGGATTATGTCAAGATAACCATCTTTGGCTTTGCCCTTGCTGCCCTGTGGCAGAGCCTGCACACCATTATCCTGCCGCTAAGGCTGCTCGACTTCGTCCCTGAAGCGCAGAAGAATACCTACCTCGGCTGGCTTACCTTCGCGGGACTCCTGCTGGCCATGGCCGTCCAGCCGATAGCCGGTGCCATCAGCGACCGCTCCAGCTTCGGATGGGGGCGGCGGCGACCCTATATCCTGATGGGTGGTATAGTGGCCCTGTTGCTTATCCCCGGAATCGGACTGGCCGTGAGCTATGCCGCCATTTTTATCGTTTACTGCCTGCTGCAGGTCAGCACCAACACGGCTCAGGGACCCTACCAGGCATTTATCCCCGAACTGGCGCCTGAAAATAAGAGGGGCTTGGCCTCCGGGGTAAAAGCTCTGCTCGAAATACTGGGCGGAGTTGCTGTAATATATCCCATCGCTATCTTTATGGACCGCTATTTTGCCGGCGAGGGAAGCCAGTGGCTATGGCTAGTTCTCGGTATACTGGCTGTAGTCCTGCTGGGAGCTATGGTTGCCACCGTCGTAACCGTCAAGGAGCCGTCGCTAACCGGCGGTAAACCCCGCGCGTCATCACTGGCAACACTACGCCAGACCTTGATTGACATCCGGGCCAACCATGTCTTTATCTGGTTTCTGGTATCCCGCCTGCTTATCTTTATGGCCTTTGCCACCATACAGCAATTTATGCTGAACTTCCTCAGAGATGTAATCGGCGTTGCCAATCCCGCTGAGGCAACGGTCAGGTTTTCCATATTAGCGGTTGCCGGCATGCTGGTCGTGGTCTATCCTGCCGGGTATCTTTCAGATAGAATAGGACGCAAGCCGATTAACATCATTGCCGGACTCCTCGGCGTTGTTGGCATCGCCATCATCCTCTTATCCCAGGATTATAACTCAATACTATTAGCCGCCGGAGCTATTGGATTGGCCCTCGGTACCTTCAATAGCACCAACTGGGCGCTGGCCACCGATTTTGTGCCCGCGGGTGAGGAGGCACGCTACCTCGGTATAGCCAATATGGCTACGGCTGGCGGCGCCGCTCTGGCACGCCTCGTCGGCATCGGTATTGATTTCTTTAATAATCAAAGCCCCGGACTCGGCTATAAGTTCATGCTGCTGGTTTGCCTGGTTTATTTTATTGCCGGCTCGGCATTGATACTCAAAATTAAGAGGCGTGACTAATCAAACCAGGGCAGCACAATTTGATATCCCAGTGAAGCCAGCCATACTATAAAAACATATAATATGATTCTACCCATTAAGCAGGCAGCGAAGAACTTCCAGAAGGGAAAACGAAGAGCGCCGGCGGCAATACCGACCAGGTCAAAGACGAAAGGTACCACTGAGAATGCAAATATGGTCAGGACTCCCCACTTCCGTACCCAGCCCTCAACCCGACCATATATCTGGCTTTTCGCCACCAGTCCGCGACCGCTGCGACCGGCTATATAGCCGGTTATCTCCCCGATAGCTGCCCCCGCACCACCGACCAGCCCCACCAGAACAGGTGAAAGTACAGTAGCCCCCAGAGCCATTTGTATCAGCATATTACCTGCTGGCAGAATGATAGTGGCATTAAAGACAATACTGATAATGAAAGCTCCCAGATAGCCATAGTTTTTCAGTTCTTCAATTCTTTCCGGACATCGCATATTGAAATATAATACGCCCGCCATGATGGCAATAACCAGAATCAAACCGGCCAGCGGAATAATTCTCTTTCTGAGCCAGCCCAGCACCCCCTCCCCACCCGACTTATTATTACTAAGTGTATTGGTCATACCACCCCAAATATACCACTCAACCAACCTTCCGTCCAACCTCTCAATAATTATTCGACAACCGCCTTTGCTCCAGATTTATAATGCCAGGTGTCCAGGATGAGCACAGCCCCTCTTACCTATCGCTCTCTCCCTCTTCAAGAGAGGGGGAACATATGGGGAGGATTGAATTAGGATAAAAATCTCTTCCCCTCATATCTATTCCCACCCCACCGTCCAGTACCATCTGTGGCTAATCTCGCAGTTATCCCCACCCACCGCGGGGAGTGCGTAGTGAGAGGGGGTGAGGTAGATAAATTAACCCTACTTGTCTTTATACCGCCACAGAAGCTATAATGAACGGTAACGGGAAAGGAGACCGTAAAATGCCGTCTTACGCTTATTTTCAGAAGCAGTTTATCCCTCTGGAAGAAGCTAAAATAGGGATAATGACCAATGCCTTTCACTACGGTTCCGCTATCTTCGAAGGCATCCGGGGTAACTGGAACAGTAAGCAGAAACAGACGTTTATCTTCCGCCTGAAAGAGCATTACGAGCGACTGGAAAGAGGATGCCGGGTGTTGATGATTACCCTGCCTCATTCCATCGATGAGTTGTGCCGTTTAACTGTGGAACTGGTGGAGAAGTGCGGCTTCCAAGAAGATGTCTATATCAGGCCCGTGGCCTATAAAAGCTCACAGGCGCTGGGCGTGCGCCTGCATGACCTGGATGATGACTTCTTCATGTTTGTCATACCGTGGGGGCCTTACCTTGACGTGGATAAAGCCCGCTGCTGCGTTTCCTCCTGGCACCGTCCAGAGGATAACGTGATTCCTCCCCAAATTAAGGCCGCCGGCATCTACATTAATAATGCCCTGGCAAAAACCGAAGCCGTCGGCAACGGCTTTGATGAGGCTATCATGCTGGCTCCGGACGGCCATATCTCCGAGGGAAGCGGTGAGAATCTTTTCTTGGTGATAGACGGCAAGCTGGTTACGCCGGCCAGCAGTAATAATATCCTCATTGGCATTACTCGTAATACCGTAATAGAGCTGGCCGAAAAAGAGCTGGGCATAGAAACAATTCACCGGTCAATTGACCGCAGTGAACTGTATACCGCCGACGAGTGCTTCCTTACCGGTACGGCTGCCCACGTAACCCCGGTGGCCGAAATAGACCGCCGCAAGATAGATGATGGTGAGATAGGCAAAATAACCGCCAAGCTACAGGAAATTTACGCCAGGGTAATCAGGGGCAACCATCCAAAATACATGCACTGGTGCACGCCAGTCTATAAGAAATAGCTGAATGGCATACTTGTTTCCGCCCTTTCACCCGTTTCAGGTTATCTGTCTGACAACAGCGATAACTCTGCCCTGAATCTCGATATTGTCGGACTCAGCATATATCGGCCGCATCTGGCTGTTGGCCGGCTGGAGTCGGACACAGTCCGACTCAATGTAGACCTTTTTCAGGGTAGCCTCTTTTTCCGCCTTGAGCCATACGGCGGCCATCTCGCCATTCTCAACGGCACTTACGTACTGCATAAGGACAATATCGCCGTCATTAATGAGGGCATCCACCATCGACATACCCTTTACCCGCAAAGCATAGATATCTTCCTTACTCCGGATCAGCTCACGTGGCATCTCCAGCATTTCTGCAGCCACAGTAACATTCCAGGTATCGGGAGTTGGTACCGGAATTGGCTCACCAGCCGCTATCAAGCCAATAACGGGCACCGGCACCGGCGACTCTGAAGTCGAAGTTCGGCTGAGCAACTTAATACCACGTGATACCTCGGCATGGCGACGTATGTAGCCTTCTCTCTCTAGTATATTCAGATTGTAGTCCACCACCGACGTTGAGCTAATCTTGCACCCGGCCTGTATATCCCGGATACTTGGAGGATAGCTCTTATCGACCAGAAAACGGTCAATGAAGTTGATGATACGGCGCTGCTTATCGGACAACTTTTTCATCATACCTCCTAAAGCTGACCCGGACATAGCGAACACCTGTTCTAAATGAACTATATACTAAAATATTCATGCTGTCAATAACGAAAACATTATAAGGGAAGAATTTTCGATAAAAGTGAAGAAATTTCAGGAGTGGTGGCCGGCCGAGAATGTCTCCAGCGCCAGCTTATCCATCTCAAGCTGTACCGGTATCGGATAATCGCTGGTGAAGCAGGCCAGACAGAAAATGTCCCTCGGCAAAGCTACCGCCCTAATTAATCCCTCGATGCTCAGATAGCCTAACGAATCGGCACCGATGAAATTACAGATTTCCGGTATACTTTTTTGAGCCGCAATTAGCTCGCGCTGGGTAGCCATATCCACACCGAAAAAACAGGGATAACGAAGAGGCGGCGCACAGATACGCATATGAACCTCTTTGGCCCCCGCCCTCTTCAATATCTTCACCACGCTGGGAGTTGTCGTGCCACGAACGATGCTATCGTCAACCACCACCAGACGCTCACCGTCCAGCATCTGGGGCAATGGATTGAACTTCAGCTTAACGCCCAGGTCTCTGATACGCTGGTCAGGTTCAATAAAAGTACGTCCCACGTACCGATTCTTAATCAGTCCTTCCGCTATGGGGATACCCGACTCCTGGGCATAACCCATGCCGGCAGCCGTAGCCGAATCGGGCACGCCCATAACCAGATCAGCCCTAACCTCATGTTCCCGTGCCAGCCCCGCTCCCATAGCCTGCCGCGCCGGGTAAAGCAGCCGCCCGTTAATGACACTATCGGGGCGAGCAAAGTAGATATATTCGAAGATGCATAAACCTCTTCTACCTGCCTCCCCGGGATAACTTTCCACCCCATTCTCGTTAATAGAGACTATCTCATCAGGTTCAACCTCCCTGATAAAGTCGGCACCGATATGGTCAAGAGCACAGGTCTCGGAGGCCACCACCCAGCCCCCGTCGATACTGCCCAGGCACAGAGGGCGTACACCAAACGAGTCACGGACGGCAAACAACCCCCGGGGAGTCATAATGACCAGAGAATAGGCGCCCTGAAGTCGTCGCATGGCGTATCTTATCCTGTCTACCCAGCTCTTGTCAGGGGAAGAGAGGATGAGGTTAGCGATAACCTCGGTATCCGTGGAGCTGCGGAAGGTACGACCCTGCCCGGCGAGTTCTTCATAGAGGTAGGTGGCGTTAATAATATTGCCATTATGGGACATGGCGATGGTACTGGCGCCGTTACCAACCACAATTGGCTGAGCATTACCTACCCGGCTTGAACCCGCTGTGGAATAGCGGTTATGACCGATGGCGATATGGCCGGTAAGATGGCTCAGCGAGTCCTCATCGAATACGTTGGACACCCGTCCCATGCCCGTGAAAGTCCGGATTTTCTTTCCGTCAGCAGTGGCAATACCGGAACTTTCCTGACCGCGGTGCTGAAGAGCAAATAAAGCAAAGAAGGTAAGACGGGCTACATCCTCATCCGGGGAATAAACACCAAAAATGCCGCAAGACTCATGCAAGCTTAACCTGCCTTTAAATTCGTCTTGACTAACCCACTATTATAATTATAGCTCATTGCCTGCTTACAGGTCAATCTATCGTGCGCCGCTGCCCTGACAGAGTGACTTCAACCAGTCCAGAATGGCACTAACCATCATGTCCTCCCGCCGCAGTCTGTGACCAGCCCCATCTATAATAGAGAGCTTTTTCGGCTTCAGGGCCTTCTCATACAGACGGTGGGTATGGCTTACCGGCACCAGCTCAACCTGGCTGCTATGTATGAGCAGCAGGTGCCTGGGGGCAATACCGTCTACATGGTTAATAGGGTCGACCTTCCTACATCCACGTGCCCATTTCTCAACCGACGGCGGAAAATTTTCATCTCTGATGGCACCGATGTTGCGGAAGTGGTCTATAAGCGACTGCCAATTATTGTCCTCAGTAAAAGGAGTAATCTCAGCCGGGCAGGTACATGCAGCTACGCCAGAGACTCGTTTATCTCTTGAGGCTACATATACTGAGGTAGCCGCTCCGGCACTGAAGCCAACGAGCGAAAGATAGGACTTATCAATACTATCCAGACCCCATAGGTAGTCGATGACAGCTTTCAGGTCCCGGGTCCAGCCAAGAATGTCCATATTGCCGCCGCTATCCCCCACCCCCCCCACCCCGAAGTTGAAAATGAAAACGGCAAAGCCTTCGCGGCAAATATGCTCAGCCAGAGCTGGATAACCGCCGTCGCCGGGCTCAGGGGGATTACCTGAAGGAGCGCCATGGCAGAGACAAACTACCGGATATTGATTCTTTTCATCGGGTGTAGAAAAAGCTGACCTACGATAGAAATATCGTCAACTTGCAGAACATGTAATTCTTTAAACAACTACAATCCTATCAATTTCAGTAAAAGGGGCTAGATATATCTGCCTACGGATTTGGCTATGGTCCTGAGTTCTTCCATTAAAGTGTCAAAGTTTGAAAGAGAAAGCGATTGGAGACCATCCACCAGGGCTTCTTTCGGATTAGGGTGAACCTCGATGAGAAGACCGTCGGCGCCGGCTGCTACGGCTGCTTTGGCTATCGCCGGCACCAGCAAGTAATGTCCGGCGGCATGACTGGGGTCGACAATTATCGGCAGGTGACTGGACCTCTTAACTACCGGTATGGCTGATATATCCAGAGAAAAGCGGATACTATCCTCAAATGTCCTGATGCCCCTCTCACAGAGAATTACCTGGTTATTCCCCTCCGCCAGAAGGTAATCGGCGGCGAGTAGCCATTCGGTAATAGTACAGGAAAAGCCGCGTTTCAGGACCACAGGGCGGCGGCTCCTGCCAGCATTGGTTAGCAGGGCATAATTTTGCATATTGCGCGAGCCAATCTGAAGCATATCAGCATAGTCGGATACCAGCTCAATATCTTTCGGGTCTACTACCTCGGTGACCACGGGGAGGCCTACCTCTTCCTTGGCCTTTACCAGCAGTTCCAGTCCGGCTTTCTGCATACCCTGGAAGCTGAAGGGAGAGGTGCGCGGCTTGAAGGCACCCCCGCGCAGAATACGGGCCCCAGCCTTTTTCACAGCCCGGGCCGCCTCCATAAGCTGCCGTTCATTCTCCACGGCGCAGGGTCCGGCCATAATGACAATTCGTTCACCGCCAACCTCCACCCCACCACATGAGACCAAGGTATCGCGGGACTCAAATTCGCGGGAGGCGAGCTTGTAGGGCTTCATAATCC
>JAUWYU010000189.1 GCA_030615655.1 Dehalococcoidia bacterium | reverse complement strand
TTTTCCCGTAAAGAATGCGGATACGACGATTGGAAGGCTGGAAATTGTTAGAATTAACCCACCGACTACGGGGGGCACTTGGCGCAAAAAGACCTGAACAACGTGGTACTCAGGTAACGGTCGCCGCGGTCAGGCAAGATAACAACAATGGTGCCTTGCTTCATATTACTGGCAACATGCAGAGCGCCGGCTACGGCAGCTCCGCTTGACATGCCAACGAGAAGTCCTTCTTTCACAGCCAGCAGCCTGGCCGTCTCGAAAGCTTCGCCGTCTTCAATGACAATCTTCTCATCGAAAGCCTTGGTATGATAAATTTTTGGAATAACGCTCTCTTTCATATTTTTCAGGCCCTGTATGGTATGCCCTGACGTAGGTTCAACCCCGACGATTTTGATTTCCTGTTTTTTCTCCCTCAAATATCTACCGGTTCCCATCAAGGTTCCGGTTGTCCCCATACCAGCAACAAATACGTCAACCTCGCCTTTGGTCTGGGCAAACACTTCGGGCCCGGTTGTTTCATAGTGAGCCAGCACATTATTCTCGTTGTCGAACTGGTTGGGCATATAATACTTCTCAGGCTCTTCATACAGAGCCTGATGGGCTCGCCTGATAGCACCATCAACACCTTCTTTGGCCGGGGTAAGGACGACTTCAGCGCCATAGGCCTGAAGAACCAGGTGTCTCTCCGTGCTGACGCATTCGGGCATATAAAGTTTTACGTCATATCCTTTGGCAGCACCCATCATGGCCAGAGCAATACCCATATTGCCTGATGTTGGTTCTATGATTGTCTTCTCTTTGGTAAGTTCTCCAGACTCCTCGGCCTGCTTAATCATGTAATAAGCCGGACGGTCTTTGACGGAACCCCCAGGGTTGTTACCTTCCAGTTTCCCAAAAATCTTTACCCCGGGATTCCCATTAAGGTTCACCAATTGCACAATCGGGGTATTGCCGATAGCCCCCAGCACATTTGAATTATTATCTTTCATATTCTTTACCCCTAGCAGTTATTATCTCAATCATCAATCCCGGGTACGGGAAAGCGCCGGCATATCTGCCCAACTTCCTGCCTAACCTCTTTCTGAACCTTCTGGCTATCGGGACTGTTAACTACTTTAACAATCAGTGCCGCGATGAGCTTCATTTCCTCTTCTCCAAGGCCGCGCGTGGTCACAGCCGGCGTACCCAGTCTGATGCCGCTGGTAACCACGGACGGGCGGGCGTCAAAGGGAATAGCATTCCGGTTGACGACAATACCGGCGGCTTCCAGAGACTCTTCAGCCTCCTTACCGGTGATGCCGGTATCGGTAATGTCCACCAGGACAAGGTGGTTATCGGTGCCACCCGATACCAGGCGGAGTCCCAACCTTTGCAGTTCCGTGGCCAGGGTAAGTGCATTCTCCAGGACAGACCGCTGGTAATCGACAAAGTCAGGCTGGATGGCTTCGTGGAAAGCCACCGCCTTGGCAGCAACGACATGCATGAGGGGTTTCCCCTGCATCTGGGGGAAGACGGCATTATCAACAGCTTTGGCCACTTCTGGTCGACAAAGGATTAAACCGCCACTCGGACCCCGAAGTGTCTTGTGCGTGGTTGAAGTTATCACATCAGAATAAGGAACAGGAGTAGGGTGCAACCCCACTGCCACCAGTCCGGCAATGTGAGCCATGTCAACCATCAGGCTGGCTCCAACTGAGTCGGCGATACGGCGGAAGCGCTCGAAGTCAATAATTCTGGGATAAGCGCTGGCCCCGGCGATAATCAGCTTCGGCTTATATTTCCGAGCCAGCTTCTCTACCCCTTGATAATCAATCCTTTCCGTCTCCGGATTCACCTCATAATGTACGAATTTATATGATTTACCCGAAAAGGCAACTTTGTCACCATGGGTAAGGTGCCCGCCATGAGCCTTGCTCATCGCCAGGACAGTATCACCGTATTCCAGCAGGGCGAAATATGCGGCCATGTTTGCCTGGGAGCCGCTGTGAGGCTGGACGTTGGCGTGTCCGGCGTGAAAAAGCTCCTTAGCGCGCTGGATGGCCAGCTCCTCGATGGTATCCATGTTTTCACAGCCGCCGTAGTAGCGCTTGCCGGGATAGCCCTCGGCGTATTTATAGTTGAGAAACGAGCCCTGCGCTTCCAGCACCGCCCGGCTGGTATAATTCTCGGAAGCGATAAGGTTTACCGTCTCCTTCTGCCGCTCTTTATCCACATCCAGGGTACGGCTTATTTCCGGGTCGGTCCGGCTTAGAAAACTCATTTAAACTCTCTCCTCAGGGGAAAATCAAATACCTTAAATAGTCTACACTGGCGCTTTGAGAGTGTCAATTGTACTTACGTGAGCACCCCTTGACAAAGAACTGATAAGTATCTATACTGAAATACTTTTATGTCCACTAAGGACAAGGATAGCAATACAGTGAATAAGGAGGCATAAAAAGCCAAAGGTAAAAGTTGGAGATATTAACATCTACTACGAGATACACGGTAAGGGGGAACCGCTGGTCATGATATGCGGCCACAGCG
>JAUWYU010000139.1 GCA_030615655.1 Dehalococcoidia bacterium | reverse complement strand
AAATTTCTTATGTAACCGATGGGCAGTATGGTTAATCCTTTCAACATCAAAGCCTAGCGGAGCGAACTGGGAACGCCCGTTAGGACACAAAAATGGTAGTAATTTTGCTAACCGTTTGCTAACGCATGAAAACAAATGTGGAAATATGACACGGTAATTTACGCACAAAATAGCATATCGATACTAACGGGCAACACGATTTTGAGTGTAAAAACACTAAGAGGACTACTAGAGGTAAATTTCGAGAGCGGTATCAGCCTTGAGAGCGAAGGCGGACAAATTCTCCCTCTCCCGCGTACGCCGTAGCGAACAAGAAAGTAAGCACCGAAGGGGCGCGCCAGCAATGCTTGGATTAGCACGGCGATTGCCTTAAACAAGAACATGGCTCTAATTTGGCACTAATACTTTTCAAGTATAGTTGCTAAAAATTGGTTTTGAGGCTAAAATAAGGATAGGTAGAAAACAGCAGTTTAGCTTCAAAAACAATAGAAAACAGGGTCAACGTACAATTTACACGCAGGGGGTCACAGGTTCGAGTCCTGTACCGCCCATTTTGAGGCTAGGGAGCCGGTTGATGGCCGAAAATTAAAATGGTTGACCACTTGCATAAGCGAAATTTAGATAGTGTGCAAAGCTATTCTAGACCAATTGCACCGGCAGGTTCTGGCCATTACGACCAACAAGGTGTTTAGCTATGCTTCCATTGCCTGATCCAATATCAACACCATCCACCTTGAATCAAAATCCGTTGACTCGACTAGAACTCTGGCGACTTAGTGGGTGTATTCTTGAACTCATACGGTGATACGGGTCATTATAGTGGTGAGGGGGAAAGGTGTCAACTGAGACCGCCCTTATTATCTGTTCGGCGTCACTTCAGCACTGCATCATTGTACCTTTTAGCGGTTTGTTACTTTGACGATAAAAACATTCCTTTTTATCTATTGTTGACAAACTCCCAGGGGAGGTCTAAACTCAACATGTGAAATAATGGCACTAGAACTGCTAACTGATAGCGGTGGCTGGTGCCCTTTTTAATTATGTACATTGTTTAAGAGGGCAAGTTGATATGTGAGGAGAACTGATATGAATAAGGTGACACTGGCTGATTTAAGCCTGCGGGACATTTCACTGGAAAACCTGCCGCGACTGAAGAAACTGCGGGACCGGCATTTCACCAGCCATCCCGAAATATGTATTGAGCTTCCGCGGTTAATGACGAATTATGCGAAAACAATGGATGACCCGAACGATTCTCCGGAATTGCGTGCCGGTAAGAGACTGAAGTATATACTGGAGAATAAAAAGCCGGTAATCGAGGACAGCAGTTTGCTGGCCGGTACGACTACGACGAAACAAGTAGGCGTTATCATGTATCCTGATTTCCTGGCCCTGCCTATCTGGCCGGAGCTGGAAACGGTCAGCAGCCGAAAAAAGAACCCTTACGGCATAACGCCGGAGGAGATTCAGCAACTGAATTTCGACATATTTCCTTACTGGATGGACAGGACCGTCCAGGAAGTAGCCCGTAAGATGTACGATAATCCGCGATGCATACAGGTGTTTGAACGGATTGCGTTCTTCCTGTCTGTCAAGGCTTCATCGATTTCGCACACCATCCCGGACTATGCTTCCGTGGTCAACCGCGGTCTTAAAGCGCTCCGACAGGAAGCTGAAGAGAAAGAACAGGCACTGGGGACTACCGAAGATGATAAAAACAGGGCGCATTTCTATCAGTCGGTTAGACTGGTCATCGACGGTGTTCTTGCCTATGCCGAAAGCCTGAGCCGTGAGGCCGACAGACTGGCAAAGGCCGAAACCGATGCCAAGCGTAAAAGCGAACTGGAAAAAATGCGTGACATCTGCGCCAGGGTTCCCGGCGAGAAATCCGAAACTTTCCAGGAAGCGCTGAACGCCATCTGGATATGCAAAGTGGCCCTTCATCAGGAGAATGCCAATATCGGTATGAGTCTGGGGCGGCTGGACCAGGTCCTTTATGAACTGTACCGGAAGGATATAGACCGTGGTATGACGCCGACTGAAGCCGTTGAGCTGGTGGGGTGTTTCTGGCTGCGCATGGCCGACCACGTTCCCCTTGTGCCGGAGACGGGAGAGCAGCTTTTCGGCGGAACAGGCTCCAACCAGGCGGTTACCCTCGGCGGGGTCGATATGCAGGGTAACGACGCCGTTAATGACCTGACTTATGTTATGCTTAGAGCTACGGAGCTTCTCCGGCTGCGCGACCCCAATGTCAACTGCCGCTACCACCCGGAGGTAAGTACGCCCGAGTATTTACGACGCCTTTGCGAGGTCAATGTCGAGACCGGGGCAACTCCTTGCTTTCATAACGATGCTTCGGCGGTGGAAGCCCTGACGGGACAGGGAGTGACTCTGGAGCATGCCCGTGATTACGGTGCGGTGGGGTGCGTGGAGCCGATTAGCTGCGGGCGGACTTTTGGCCATGTCGCATCAACATATATCAATCTCACCTCGGCTCTAGAGATGGCCTTCTTTCAGGGGAAACACCGGCTCACCGAAGATGAGCAAATCGGGCCGGTGACACCGGCACCGGAATCAATTAATTCATTTGAGGATTTCAAGAAGGTATTTGAAACACAGTTGACCTGGGTTATCGAGCAGGCGGTAACGATGAACAACTACCTCGGTAAAGTGCACCAGCTTATCCATCCCACCCCACTGCTGTCTGCGGTGACCGAGGGGTGTATTCAGAGCGGCAAGGATGTAATCGAGGGCGGCGCCGTCTACAACGGTTCCGGTGTAGCGGCTATCGGCCTGGCAGAGGTGGTCGACTCTCTTACGACCATACAGGAATTTGTCTTTGACAAAAAAGAGGTAAGCTTTGCCGAGATGATGGACGCCATAAAAAGCGACTGGGATGAACCATATCGAAGACTTCACCAGAAGGTGAAAACATCTGGTGAGAAATTCGGCACCGACAGCCGTATGGCTAAAGAGAATGCCGATTACCTGATAGATTTCCTGCACCGGACATTCCAGAGCCAGCCGCACTACCGGGGAGGTAAGTATACCGTCGGTTACTGGTCGATGACCTATCATGCCGGCTTTGCGCTCCTGACCGGGGCACTGCCGAGCGGGCGAGTAAAAGGCGAGCCTCTGCCCAGCGGAATCACACCTGTTTCCGGTTCGGCGCCGGAACTGACGCCGTGTATGAATTTCGTGGCTCATCTCGACCATACCAAGATTGCCAACGGCCATGCCCTGAACCTCAAATACACGCCGTCCCCCGACCTTGATATGACCATAACGAAGCTCGCCCAGAGCGTTGAAGCCTATATGAAAATGGGCGGGTTGCAGGTCCAGTTCAATATTATCGACCGGGCCACACTGGAAGATGCTCGAGAACACCCTGAAAAATATCCCGACTTACTGGTCAGGGTATCCGGTTATACGGCCTATTTTAAAGACCTGAACCCGATCATGCAGGGTGAGATTATAACCCGGGCGGAATATAACCTGGAAACAGGCAGGGAAGTCATTTACAGTTAAGGAGACTAAAATGGACTGGTTACTTAATATATTCAGAAGATGGCGGAGGCGAGCACTTACATCGAGGCTCCTGAAATGTCTCCATGACCAGGCGGCCGAAGGATTCCTGACATTAATCCTCAAGCTAATGAGCCTGGCATTCAAGCTGGATAAGGGCTATCGGAAAAATATCGAGGGTTTTACCGGGCGGTACCAGTTCAGGACCAGAGATAACTCGGTTCTCACGGCCGTTACCTTTACCGGTAAGGACATGAAGGTGAAAAAAGATAGAACAATTCCTGACGCCGATATAACCGTTATTTTCAAAGATAGCCCGGCAATTATGGACTACCTGCTGGCAGGGGACAGGGATATTCTCAAGCTCGTGCTCAATAATGAGGTTGTCCTGAACGGAAATATGAATTATTTGATGAAGTTCGGGTACATGGCCAATCATCTGCAGCTGGCATTAACCGGGAGGCTGCCGTAAGCATTGCAGGACCAAAAACCGCTAATCATAGATATTAAAAGGCACGCCCTGCACGACGGCCCGGGCATCCGGACCACCGTATTCTTCAAGGGCTGCCCGCTTAGATGTATCTGGTGCCATAACCCGGAGTCGATGGAGCCGGAAATGGAAATCGGGTTTTACCCCGCCGACTGCATCCGGTGCGGTGACTGCGCCGAGGCATGTCCCACCGGGGCTGCACAGATTGACCTTCCGGGACGAATCGACCGGACGATATGCCAGCGGTGCGGTACGTGCGTAGAAATCTGCCCCGGCCGCGGCCTGCGGCGGATAGGGCGCTTTTACGAGATTGAAGAGCTTGTAGATATTCTCCTCCGCGACAAGTTGTATTACCAGACATCGGGCGGGGGCGTGACCCT
>JAUWYU010000099.1 GCA_030615655.1 Dehalococcoidia bacterium | reverse complement strand
CCCGCCTGCTTGCGCTAAAGCTCTCGCCTGCCACAGTCGCGGGGACGGCGAGCAGGTCAGCGAAGGCAAGCCGCCCTCGCAGCATCTAAGGATATTTCCGTAGTTTCCTCCCCACCCCTAAAGGGGAGTGCGAAGCGAGAGCCCCGATATAATCGGGGTCTCAAAAATATCTCCCCCTCTCCAAACAGTAAGATGGTATTGTCCCGCAGATAAGTATGTTTGGAGAGGGGGACACAGGGGGTGAGGTTAAACCAAATAACGAAAGGAACCCGCCCCCACTTAAAAGACGGGGTATCAATAACCATCTTTTTACTTAAAATACTGGCCTATCCTCCCTTGACTTTTCCCGTAATATAGTATAAAATATATACTATATAGCATATATACTTTTTAGAATATGTATTGTTAAGTATATATACTAATACTTTAGCTTAACTTTTAGGAGGAATATAAACATGCGAAGCGATATTCCCGGAAGAGTTGCCGTAGATTTACTCTCCATACCGCCCCTCATCTTCAGAATAATACGCAGAAAGCTCATTATGACGACCCTCGCCGATATTGATATCGACATTAAATTTCCCCACTTTGAGATTATGACGGTATTGAAAGAAGAAGGCACCCTGCATGTCGCCGAAATTGGCGAAAAACTGCAAATCGCCAAAGCTCAAATGACCCATCTTATAGATAAGCTCGTTGATTTAAACATGGTAGAAAGGAATACGGATACGGCCGACAGGCGCACCATTAATATAACTCTAACTGACAAGGGAAGCGCCTTTCTGGAAGAACATGTAAATAACATAATAAACGCTGTACGGGAATATTTATCCGACCTCAAAGAAGAAGAGCTTGAAGCCTTATCGCATTCGCTGAGAAACCTGCGGGATACACTATTAAAACTCCAGTAAGTCCGCTCAAATATCCCCTGATACAGTAATACGCTGCAAGGATTTATAACTACCTCTATGCAAAATCGAAATCTTAGTGTACTGGACGATGACCGGATCGGTCGGTTACTGGTAAAACTGACTCTTCCCGCGTTTTTTGGCATGTTCGTCATGACGTTGTACAACGTCGTCGATACTATATTTATCGGTCAGTATGTCGGCCCTCTCGGTATCGCCGGGCTTTCCATAGTCTTTCCGCTCCAGATGTTCTCTATGGGCATCGGGATGATGATGGGGATGGGTGGCGCATCGCTCATTTCCCGGCTTATCGGGGCTAATAACATACCCCGGGCGGAACATGCCCTCGGTAACGCCTTCAGCGGCACCGTCATCCTGTCTGCCATAGTCATGATAGTCGGTCTGTCTAACGTAGATTTCTGGCTCAGGATTATGGGAGCGTCGGATACTATCCTCCCCTACGCCCGCGACTATATGAGGATAATTCTCTTCGGCATGTTTTTCATGACTTTTACCATGTCCATGAATACCCTGATAAGGTCCGAGGGGAATGCCCGCGTTCCGATGATAGGCATGATTCTCGGTGCCGGCTTGAACATAGTGCTCGATGCCATATTCATTATACCTCTGGACATGGGAGTCCGGGGGGCCGCCCTGGCAACGGTGATAGCCCAGTTTATCGCTTCCATCTACTTCCTGAGCTATCATCTTACTAAAAAGAGCTTCCTCAAACTGCTTCCAAAAAACCTGATTATTCAATGGCAGATAATGAGAGATATTCTCGCCATCGGTATCTCTGCCCTGTCCATGGTGGTTGCCGGGAGCATTGCCTCCGTTTTTGTCAACAGGCTACTCGTTTCCTATGGAGGAGATATTCATATAGCGGCCTTCGGCGTTCTTCACCGTATCATGATGTTCGCCCTGATGCCGGGTATGGTTATCGGGCAGGGTCTCCAGCCGATACTCGGTTTCAACTACGGTGCCAGACGCTATGACAGGGCTTTAAAGGCAATCAGGATTGGGATTACTTACGCAAGTGTCATAAGTATTGTGGCCTTTGTTGCCCTGTATTTCTCCCCGGAAACGTTCCTGCGTATCTTCACTACCGATACCGAGCTTGTTGCTGTAAGTGTCTACGCTGCCAAACGCGTCTTTCTGGTAATGCCCCTAATAGGCTTGATGATGGTCGGTCAGCTCATCTTCCAGGCAATCGGCAAGGTAATTCAGGCGATTGTTTCCTCTCTGTCGAGGTCGGCCCTGTTCCTGCTTCCCACGGTGCTCATATTCCCGCGGTTCTGGGGAATAGACGGTGTATGGCTGGCGTTTCCGGTTACCGACGTGCTGACCCTGGTATTAGTCGTAGGACTGCTTACACCCGTTTTGCTTGATTTTAGCAGAAAAAGCAAGCCTTCAGGTCTGGAACCGGAAAAGTTCAACCTGCCCACGCCGCCGGTTAAATTAGGTTAGCGTGATGAAGATACCGGTAATCCTCGGCCATCCCGATTATGACAATTGCTGGAACAGCTCCCCGCTTCTTTTCTGCACCTCGCTGACGAATCCGTCTCTTCCCAGATTAAACCAGTAAGGCTCCCACTCCATATCCTTGAGATTCTCTATCAGAGAAGAGAGCGTATCGAAGGGGAAGGTTATAATAAACAGGCCGTCAGGCAGCACCTGCCTCGCCTTCATGCTGAAACCCAGACCGCTGATGGTGTAATTCAGTTCGCCGCTTAGATACGGATGCGCGTATATCCAGGCACAGGCCAGGCATGTCGTTCCCTTACTGTTCCACATTTTCCCGTCAGAATAGCTGCTCGCCCTCAGTATAATTTCCGCCTGAGTCGTGTTAGCCGTGATAATCAGCAGGTCCGGGTCAAATGACATCTGGTCGATAGAAGCGTGAGTGATATATTTAACGGAATCTTTCGGCAGCACTGGAACGTAATCATAGATTCTTCGGTTGGCGCCCGCGTTCTTAAACATGGCAAACATCGGCCCCAGTTGCCCGCTGTACATAATCGGCGGAAATTCCACTATGCCTATTACCTGCTCCCCGCACTGCACGTTTTCTTTCGTGACGTAAAAGGGCTTGCCGGTTTGCGCTTCCCTGAACATCTCACAAAGCGCTAGACTCTTATCCGTTTGCTCGATTCCTTTCGGTTTACTCAGTGAGTATTTTACGCCTACGGGCTTCCTCTCAAAGTTGAACCTGTCGAATATAGAGTAGTCCAGCTGTTTCGAACTCATATCAACCTCCTTTTCCAATGATTCCGCTAAGTACGTATCATCGTTTTATCTATATACCCCGTACTCTTTGGTAAACTCTATCATTGCCTTTAAGTTCTCCGGTTTAGCCCGCTCGGTAGAGCTCCTCGGGGACAGGATATATCCCCCGCCCTTCCTCACCACATCGATGAGTTTTTTGCAGTAATCCTTGACCTCCTGAACTGTTCCTACCTGCAGCAGCGACGAGCGAACATTCCCTTTAATACACATGTGGTCTTTAAGGATTTCTTTTGCCCTGAAAATATCCGTAGTATCTAAATGAGCGAGTATCTTTCCTTTTGGCAGCTCCAGAAGGTGCTCCAACCGTGACGTGAAGTTACCCTCGAAGAATACACAGGGTGTCCCTCCCCTCTCTATCAAGGTCAGGAGAAGCCTCTTCAATGTCGGCCAGTAGAAGGTCTCAAAATGCTTCAGCGACATGAAGTCGTCGGACCCTCTGGTGAGGGGCACGAATATTCTGATATTCCCGAGCTTGCTCGGTTCTGGCATCGGTCTCTCCAGCGTCAATTTCAGTATATGTTCGCAGGCCTCCAGGAGCTTATCAGGCTGTCGGAACATGTCCTGCATGGTGCCCTTCATTCCCCGCATGGAATGTGAAATGGCATCGAATGGCGCCAATGCGGCGCCCTGAGCATACGGGGGAAAGCCCATATCTGCAATCATTCTATTGAATCTCATCATTTTCGAGCGCCATTTATTAATTTCCCGCCCGGTCTTCTGGAGGGTCCTGATGGCACGGGCAACCTCCGGCCTGGCCAGCGCCACCGCCAGAACCTGTGCTCCCATGGGTCCTTGTCCCACCTCCGATAACTTCGGCAGCATCCTCAGACCCTCCAGGTTCTCGCTGGTGCGCGACATGTAAATTCTCAGCATGTAGTCGGAGGGGTCTTTAAGGTAAAGGTCGTATTCATCCGCTTCCATGTTCTCTATTTCTATGGACTGGTGCCCCTGATAAGGGTCAATCCCGTGCCCCGGCCACCTCATCTGCTTCGGGTTTAAAATCTCCAGCGCTTTCCCCGGAAAGAATCCCTGCTGGTACAGCATATCCGGCTGAAAGTCCTGCAGGGTTTTCTGATATGCCGCCAGCCAGGCATCATAGTCATAATAGGCGGCGGCACAGGTTATTCCAGTGTAATTGGCCGGGAAATACCCCATACCGCAAATAACCGGAACCCTGTCCGTTATTTTCAGCTGGATTGTATCCGTAATCCTCTTTTCTCTCTCTCTGTGCAGTTGCTTCAGTGTTTTCTCCACTTTCATCACGCTCTTAATTACTTGTACATGCCGTATTCCAGGGCGGCCTCCATAAAGACGCGGAAGTTATCCGGGTTCTTCGTTTCCGTCGCCGAGCAGCCGCCGGCCAGAATATAACCGCCGCCGGGAGCGCAGGTCTCGATAAGTTTGCGGCAGTATTCCTTAACGTCTTTCGGTGTGCCGGTAATCATTACCGAGGCAGGCACGTTGCCGGAGATACAGCACGTACCGCCAATCATTTTCTTAGCCCTGGCCATATCGGTATGGTCAAACATCCACGTTACCCAGCCTTTGGGGAAATCGCCGATATACTCCAGTCTCTCATTATAGGCTCCCTCGGCGAAGAGGGATACCTGAACACCCTCATCGATTAACGCATTGATATACTTCTTCAGGCTGGGCCAGTAGAATTTTTCAAACTGCTTGCGGGACATAAAGGTATCATCACCCTTGTGCAGGGGGAAGCTCACCGAAAAACCGCCGGAATCATTAATCTGGTTTATCATTCTGGGCACTATCAGGTCGTAAATCATGTCGATGCATTCCAGGAGCTGCTCCGGCCGGCGGAACATATCGATGGCTACACCCCGCGTACCCCTCAGGAAGTCCCCGATAACATCAAAGGGGGCAATACCCATGCCACCGCGTCCCGCCGGGAAGCCGACCTCCACGGCCTCCCTGGCAACCACCATAAGCTCTTTCTGCCACTGTTCCATCGCCTCTCCGGCCGCTATCAATTTTTTAAAGCTCTCTCTTACCTCCGACCGCATGAACGGCATAGTCATAACCATCGGGGTGCCCATCAGGCTACTCAGGGGTTGAAAATATTTTAACCCCTCCGCCGCTCCCATGGTGCGAGGTGTCAGCACCCTGAATCCGTAGTCAGAGGGGTCTTTCATGAAGTCATCATATTCATCTTCTTTCATGTAAGCGTCTTCTACAAACTGAAAGGTATTGACATCATCTCCCAGCCCATGCCCCGGCCAGACGTAATTTATATAATCGCAGATATCCATCACCTTGCCGGAAAAGATGAAGCCCGGGCCCATGAACATATCCATGTCCTCGTAGAAGTCCTCCATGAACTTTCTCCATGCCGTTTTCAAGGCCTCAATATCATACATAACCGTCTTGAAGTTGTAGCCAGCGTAGTAAGCCGCGTAGTTACCGGTCGGCAGCGCTACGGGCACCCGGTCAGGCTCCTCACACCGGGAGACCTTCATCATGCGGGTCACCCTCTCTTTATAGAACTTCTCCGCCTTGGCATCACGAAATTTCACGTCAGGCGGAGAAATATAGGCCTTCACTCTTTCCTCGCGCTTTTGCTCCTTGGTTAACTCCGACCACTGTTTTTCCATGCTTCTTATCTCCTTTAGATATCACTGATTGGTTTCCAGTATACCATAGAGGCACATTTACACCAATGCGGTCATGTAACTTGATTAATAACGTTAATCAAGTTAAAATAACGTAAATTTTTCTACCCGGAATTTATTTTATTACGGGGAGGCTCAAATCATTATGAAAAGGAAAGTGTTAACAGGTCTTTCAGGATTATTAGTAGTTATTCTATTTAGTGCCCTTTTACTTCCAGGGTGTGGTGGTGGAGGCAGCTTTAC
>JAUWYU010000162.1 GCA_030615655.1 Dehalococcoidia bacterium | reverse complement strand
GTGGCGCTACTTCTGGATACCCCAAACCTGTTTGGCTTTGAAACACTGCGATACGAAAAGGAGCGTACTTATCATGAATGATAAAAAACAGCTTTTATCAGCGGAACAGGTAGATTTCTTAACTGAAATGATGAACATCGGGGCGGGCAACACCGCCACCGCATTAACACAGGTGCTTCAGTGCCCGGTGGATATAGTACTACCTAGAGTCTTTGTTATTGCAGACGCCCAAGAGCTATCTATCCTTACCAGCCCCTCCTTGCCGGTGGTATGCGTCAGGATGAATATGGTCGGTGATGTCAGCGGGGGCCTGTTTCTCATCGTGCCCGAAGAACAGAAGGAGGACTTGATACGCTTGGCGGAACAGGCAATGACGGGCACCGGTCAATCATGGCGGGCAGGAATAACAAATTCCAAAGCGGACGACCTGAAGCTATCCGTAATTGCCGAGATTGGCAATATTGTAGCCGGGGTCTATTTAACAGCGGTTCACGACTTCTGCAAATTAAATATTTATCATACCGTGCCGACGGTAGCCACTGATATGGTTCAGGCCCTCCTGGATGAGAGTCTGGTCAGGCTCAGTCGCCAGGTTCAGCATATTATCGTGATTGAAAACGAATTTATGGTAGAAGAGAAACTTATTAAAACCTTTTTGGTGATGATTCCTTCTGTGGAGTCAGTAGACATACTGGTCAATTCAATTGGACAGGCCAGGATAGCTATGGTCAAGGATGGGGGCTGAATGCAGAATAAGATTGAGGTCACAATGGGAGGAGGAGCCGTGACCGCGGCGCCACACATTATTTCGTCCTCGGGACTTGGTTCCTGTGTGGTGGTAACCCTTTACGACACCGAACGGAAGCTGGGAGGGCTGGCACACATTATGCTGCCCGATTCTATCAGTCTCAATGGCTCCCACCCCGCATATAAGTGTGCCGATACGGCGATTACCACCCTGATAAAGGAACTGCGAAGCATGAGGGCTAGTCCCCGGAACATGGTAGCCAAACTGGTAGGCGGAGCCAAGATGTTTCTTTCCAGTGACGACTTCGGCCCTTGCATCGGGGAACAGAATATCATAAGTGTCAAGCGCATATTGAAACGGAGACGAATACCGGTGATAGCTGAGAATACCGGCAGCAATTACGGCCGCAGTGTTGAGTTTTATCTGGATTCGGGGAAGGTGATGGTGCGAGCTATTGGCCGAGAAGACAAGGAGATTTGAAAGCTAATGAGCACTACTAGTCAACAACTGGTTCAGGACAGGATAAGGGAACTCCGTGAAAATACGGATTTTGTATCCACTCTCCTGGAGAGTCTGGTGGGATACGCCATCATTGCCGCCGACTTCGACGGTAATGTTATTGCCTTTAACGAAGGAGCCCGCCAGATATACGGCTATGCCCCGGAAGAGGTTATCGGCCAACAGAGTATAGAGATATTCTTCCCTGAAGAATTTATTGAAGCCGGAAGACTGCAGGAGATAATTGACGACCTTATAGAGAAAGGAAGGTTCTCCTATGAAGGGGAGAAAATTAGGAAGGACGGCGAAAGCTTCCCTGCCCAGGTTCTATTCACCCTGACCAAGGACAAAAATGGCAAGGTGGTTGGCTTTATTGAGATAGTGGAAGACCTCACCGAGCGTAAGCGAGTTGAGGAGACGAAGGCCCGGGTAGAGCAGCTGGAGCGGGAACTCCGTTCCCTGGAGCGGCTTTCCCTTTCTCCGAAGGCTGCCGCTACCGCCGAGACATTCGGCTTGATGCCTTTCCGCCAGGCTTCACCGGACACGTTTAACCAGGTAGTTCAGTACTACGGTGATTTGATGGACCTGGCTCTGGAGCAGCAGGCTTACAAGGTGGAGCATGACATTTCCGGAAAGCTCCGCACCATTGCCGAGGAGCTGGGGTCTTTTAAGGCCGGGCCGCGCGACGTGGTGGAAATTCATAGTTCAGCACTGAGAAAAAAGGCCAGCCAAGCCAGTCATGCTAAGGCTCAGGCTTATGCCGAGGAAGGACGGATGATGGTGCTTCAGCTCATGGGACACCTGGCCTCTCACTACCGCACCTATTCCCCGGGCACCATAACAGTGAAGACGAACAAAGAACCGGTGAAAGGAGGGAAACGATGATAGCTAGGGGGTGCCACGACAGTGAAAATAAACGATATGCCAGTAAAGGGGGAAAATAACGATGAATAAGGTTTTACTGAAGCTGTATGTCACCGGTCAGACGCCGAAATCAGAACGTGCCATCGCCAATATGCGCCGTATTTGTGAACAGGAACTGGAAGAACAGTACGAACTGGTCATCATCGATGTCCTGGAACGACCACAGTTGGCCGAGGACGAAAAAATCCTGGCGACACCGACCCTGACCAGAGTGTTACCGCTACCTCTTCGCCGAATTATCGGCGACCTGTCTGAGACCGATAAGGTGCTGCTGGGGTTGGATATACAGCCTTACACCGCCACGCCTACAAAACAAGGGGGGAACAAATGATGAGCACAAAAACGAAAGTAGCGCGACTCGAAAAGCTGGAAACCGGTATCCCGGGCTTCGATTTTCTGGCCGGTGGTGGCCTGCCTAAGGGCCGCACCACTCTGGTTGCCGGTTCTGCCGGGAGCGCCAAGACAGTGCTCTCTGTCCAGTTTCTGGCTGAGGGTATAATGAAAGCAAACGGAAACGGCGTGTTTGTCACCTTTGAGGAATCGCCGGCTGACATCCGCCGGAATATGAGGGGCTTCAACTGGGACATCGAGAGATGGGAGGCTGAGGGCAAATTCGCCTTTGTCGATGCATCTCCCGAACTGGGAGACCAGGCTGTTGTGGTCGGGGAATACGATTTAGGTGCTCTCCTGGCCCGTATCGAGAATGCCATTCGTAAGGTCGGTGCCGAGCGTGTCGCTATGGATTCTCTTGGTGCCATTTTTACCCAGTTTGCCGATAGCGCTATCGTGCGCAAAGAGCTCTTCCGGATTACTTCGGCGTTGAAGAAAATGGACGTCACCGCGGTCATGACAGTGGAGCGTACCGAAGAATATGGTCCCATCTCCCGCTTCGGTATCGAGGAGTTTGTCGCCGACAACGTCATCATCATCCGCAACATTCTGGAAAACGAGAAGCGCCGCCGGTCGATAGAAATACTCAAGTTCCGCGGAACCTCCCACCAGAAGGGAGAATACCCCTTCACCGTTATGCCGGGCCAGGGTATCATTACTATCCCGCTCTCCACCATAGAATTAAAGCAGACGTCATCTAATACCCGTATCACTTCAGGTATCCCGGAACTCGATAGCATGTGTGACGGCGGGTTCTTCCGCGATTCTATCATTCTGGCATCCGGGGCTACCGGTTGCGGCAAGACACTCATGGTCACCCAGTTCATCTTTGGTGGGCTGAAAAACGGCGAACGGTGCCTGCTCTTCGCCTTTGAGGAAAGCCAGGGGCAGCTCTTCCGCAACGCCAGCGGCTGGGGAATTGACTTTGAACAGATGGAAAAGGAGGGAAAGCTCAAAGTGGTCTGCGCCTACCCGGAGACCGCCGG
>JAUWYU010000103.1 GCA_030615655.1 Dehalococcoidia bacterium | reverse complement strand
AGTTTCCGATTCAATAGACCTTGCTGAAATAGCAGCTTTATGTCGCAGAATTGGCGATGAGTTGACAGTTAGTGAACGAGTGAGGATAGTAAATTCAATGATTCTAGAGTTTTTATCTGCCTCATAGTCAAATGTCAACGTCCGTTAAATTCTAATATGCATTGTGTAGCTCTTCTCCCTTACCCCAGAAACTCTCTTATCTTCGCCGCATTCTTCAGCGCAAACCCTTCCACGTCGTTATTAAAGTAGATGTAGACCGACTCCAGATTTTTAGCCAGGTCGCCTATTCTCTTTGCCCATTCGGCCAGTTCCTCGTCGCTGTAGCAACTGGAGTACAGACTGTCACGACCGTGAAATCTGATATAGGCGAAGTCGGCCGTGGCCAGCAGGGGGCAGGTGAAATCGGGCATATCAAAAACGCACAGTCCGGCCTTATGCCGCCGCAGTATGTCAAAGACCTCGTCCACCAGCCATGACTGATGTCTGAACTCAATGACATGCCTGAATTCCCCCGGGAGGCTTTTCAGGAAAGACGCCAGTATCTCATCGTTGCGGTGCATACCCGGCGGCAGTTGGTACAGGAGCGGCCCCAGCTTCTCTTCCAAAATGCCCGCCCTTGACATAAATTTACTGACCGCCTCGTCACAGTCCTTCAACCGCTTTATATGCGTTATGTATCGGCTTACCTTCACCGCAAAGATGAAGTCGGGCGGCGATGAATCATACCAGTTGGTGAATGCAGTCTCCGAAGGTAGTCGATAGAAAGTATTGTTGAGTTCGACCGTGGAGAAATGACGGGCGTAGAACTCGAGCCATTTCGTCTTCGGCAGTTTCTCCGGGTAGAACCGTTTACGCCAGTCATCATAGTGCCAGCCGGATGTACCGATAAAGTAACACGCCAACTTAAACACCTCCCGCGCTCATTCTAGCATCGGCTTGGTGTTTTTCCAAGCTTGACCGTTCAGACTCAATCCCTGTATATTGGACTTAGCCAGAGTGATATAAGAAGGAGTTACCCTGAATTATGAAAATCGCCGTTCAACTGGACTTCGATGGCACCATCACCGAGGAAGATGTGAGCTTCCTCTTGCTGGATACTTATGTCGGCAGCAATTGGCGGGATATGTTGACAGAATACACGGAAGGTAAGATACCGGTCGGTACCTTCAATAAAAGGGTATTCGGTATGATGAAAGCCGACCGGCTGACCATGCTTGACCTTGTGTTTAATAGTGACCGGGTGAAAGTGCGCCCCGGCTTCCGCGAGTTATTGCACTACTGCTGCCGGAAAGACTTTAAGGTTATCATTGTCAGCAACGGTCTGGACTTCTATATAGAGGCTATACTGGAGGATATGGGCGTAAGCGGTATTGATGTATATGCTGCGCAGTGTCAGTTCGACTCCGATGGTATGACGGTCAGATATGTAGGCCCGGATGGCCATGAGCTGGAAGCAGGCTTCAAGGAGGCCTATACCGGCCTGCTGGAGAAAAAGGGCTACAGTATCGTCTACGTTGGCAACGGCATATCGGATATCTTTTCGTCAAGGCGGGCCATTAAGGTCTTCGCTACCGGCGACCTTCTCGAGCGCTGCCGTGAGGAAAAACTTGAGTGCACCCCCTTCAACGATTTCTTTGATGTCGCCAGTGGCCTGGAGACGCTCTCAACCGACTAGGCCATTTTCAGGGTAATGCCCACCGGGCAGTGGTCGGAGCCCATCACCTCGGACATGATGAATGCCCTGGTAACTGAAGGCAGCAGGTCCTCGCTGACGAAGAAATAGTCGAGCCTCCAGCCGACGTTTCTTGCCCGGGCTCCCGATTTCATATCCCACCACGTATACTGGTTCGGTTCCTTGTTGAAGTGGCGAAAGGTATCCACGTAGCCATGAGCCACAAACTTGTCCATCCAGGCTCTTTCTTCAGGCAGAAAACCGGATACCTTGGAGTTCTCCTTTGGCCGGGCTAGGTCGATTTCATTATGGGCTGTGTTGAGGTCGCCGCAGATAACCAGCTTCTTGCCCGCCGCTTTCAGGGTATCGGCGTACTTCAGGAAGGCTTCATAAAAAGCCAGCTTATAGTCCAGGCGCCCCTGGTCTTTCTTGCCGTTGGGGAAATATATGTTGAAGAGGATAAATTCGGGATATTCGGCAGCAACGACCCTCCCTTCCATGTCAAGTTTGGTTTTACCGAAGTCATACCAGACGTTAAGCGGCTCTTCTCTGGTGAAGATAGCCACGCCGCTGTAACCCTTCCTCTCCGGGTAATTCCAGTACGTATGATATCCCTGCGGCTCTTTCAGGTCGGCATCGAGCTGCTCAGTATGGGCCTTTGTTTCCTGAAGGCAAAGAATATCCGGGGATTCTTTATAAAGCCAGTCCAGAAAGCCCTTACCTTTTATGGCCCTGATGCCGTTAACGTTCCAGCACAGCAGCTTCGTTTCTTCCGTCACTTCTGTCTCCCCAGCTTGATATCACCATGCTTATTTATTATACTTTTAATAGATAAGAAAATACTAACTGACTTATCCAGTATTATTTCCGGGTCGATTCTCGGTTTTCAGCACACGTTACGGCACCATCACTATAAGGACGATAGTTTATTTTGGAGAAAGTTTTTACGAATCTAACCAACGGCGGGCCGGTTCAGGTTCACGTGAGGGACGGGAAGATAATTCGGGTCCGTCCCCTTGTCCTGACGGATAACGACGCGTCCTCATGGACAATCGACGTCGGCGGCCAGATGTTTTCACCGCTCAGGAAGGCCTGCGTCGCTCCTTTTACCATGGCTGAGAAGGCGCGGATATACTCCGATGCCAGGATTAAGTATCCCCTCCAGAGGGTGGATTTCGACCCCGACGGCAACAGGCATCCGGAAAACAGGGGCAGGTCTGAGTACAAACGCATCAGCTGGGACAGGGCTCTGGATATTATTGCCGGCGAGATGCAGAGAATCAGGAGTGTTTACGGTCCGGAAGCCATCATGTCACGGTCTTCCTCGCACCACAACTGGGGCAACGTGGGCTACCGCACATCGGCATGGGCGAGATTCTTTAATATGATTGGTTTCACGGATATTCTGGACAACCCCGACAGCTGGGAAGGCTGGCACTGGGGTGCCACACATGTTTACGGCTTTTTCTGGAGACTGGGCATGCCGGAACAGTACGACCTGCTGGAGGATGCCCTCAAAAATACCGACCTTGTTGTGCACTGGGGGAATGACCCCGATTCGACACGCGCCATCTACGGAGGTCAGGAATCGACTGTCTGGCGACTGTGGCTGAGAGACCTGGGTAAGAAGCAGGTTTTCATCGACCCGTTTTGTAATTATACTGCCACGATTCTGGGTGATAAATGGATAGCCCCCCGCCCCGGCACCGATGCGTCTATGGCCGAGGCCATTGCTTATGTATGGCTGAAGGAAGACACCTATGATAAGGACTATGTAGCCACGCATACGGTCGGCTTTGAAGAGTTCAGGAAACACGTCCTTGGTGAAGATGACGGCGTAGAGCGGACACCGGAATGGGCTGCGGAGATATGTGATGTGCCGGCCTATACCATCAAAGGACTGGCCAGGGAATGGGCATCAAAGCGGACGATGCTTGCTGCCGGCTCCCGCGGTGGTGAGTCCGGTGCCTGCCGTCAGGCTTACGGCACGGAATGGGCCAGATTGATGGTACTGCTCCAGGCGATGCAGGGACTGGGAAAACCGGGCGTCAACATCTGGGGCACGACTATGGGGTCGCCATATAACTCGTCCTTTGAATTTCCCGGCTACAGCTCTTTCGGAGCCAATTTCCTGGATAATTTCGCCAGGAAACCGGCCGTTAACCCGGTAGCGCAGCGCATTTACCGTCTGCTCCTGCCGGAGGCTGTTCTCAGCCCGCCCATTCAGTGGATGGGGGAGACTTTCTGCGGACAATCACTGGAGCAGCAGTTCGTTCCGTATACCTATCCGGCTCCCGGCTGTTCTGAGGTCAGGATGTTTTATCGCTACGGCGGCTCCTTCCTCAGCACCCTGACCGCAACCAATCGATGGGTTAGGATGTACCAGAGCCCCAAGCTCGAATTTGTGGTCAATCAGGACTGTTGGTGGTGTACGGAAACGGGACTGGCCGATATCATTCTGCCGGCCTGTACCAATTTCGAGAGGAATGATATCGGCGAATGGGCTAACACCGGAGGCTATACCCATCACGGCTCTAATGCCTGCAACCACAGGGTCGTTGTCTATCAGCATAAGTGTATCGAGCCGCTCTACGAATCGAAGTCCGATTACCGGATTTTCTCGGAACTCGCCGGCAGGCTCGGCATTGGGGAAGACTTTACCGAGGGTAATTCCGAGGACGACTGGATAGAGAAAGTTTTCAACTTCTCAGACCTGCCCGAGTACATGTCTTTTGAGGATTTTAAGGAAAAGGGTTACTTCATCGTGCCGATGCCGGAGGATTATAAGCCGACGACGGCCCTGCGCTGGTTCTACGAGGGCAGGGAGTGCGATACGCCCGACCACTTTAACCCGAAAAGAAACACGGAAAGGGGCAAAGAGCTGGGCACTTACAGCGGCAAAATAGAGTTTGTCTCACAGAGCCTGCTGAAACACCTCCCCGATGACGAAGAAAGACCACCCCTCCCGCGCTATATCCCCAGCTGGGAGGGCTACGACTCGGACCTGGCGGAGAAATACCCTTTACAGCTTATCACCCCCCACCCCAGGTTCTCCTTCCACACCCAGTATGATTCTAATGTTTCATGGCTGGGAGAGGTGCCGGGACACCGCGTGCTGAAAGACGGCTACTGCTGGCGTCCGGTGCGTATTCACCCGTCGGATGCCGGGTCACGGGGCATTAAAGACGGCGATATCGTCAAGCTCTATAACGACCGCGGTGTTGTGCTCTGCATCGCCGAGGTCACCGAGAGGATTAAGCCGGGTGTGGTTCACTCGTACTACGGCTCCGGCAGGTACGACCCCCTTGAGCCGGGTAATCCGGACAGCCCTGATAGAGGCGGCTGTGTCAGCATCCTCACGCCCGCGCGAATGCTCTCAAAGAACGCCCCCGGCATGGCGCCCAACTCATGCCTGGTGGAAATAGCCGGATGGGAAGGGTAAAAGAATGGAGCGGAAGACGAGATTCGAACTCGCGACTTCCTCCTTGGCAAGGAGACGTTCTACCACTGAACTACTTCCGCCCTCTAACTTGGTGCCGAGGCCCAGAATCGAACTGGGGACACGCGGATTTTCAGTCCGCTGCTCTACCAACTGAGCTACCTCGGCGATTACGCTCTATTTTACTTGAGATTTAACTGGGCGTCAAGAAAAGTAGGGAGGGGAAAATAGTTATTTTTCTCTGTATTTCGTACTACTAATAATAAAAATCCGTATATTCATCCCCATATATCTAACCAATGGTGTGGCAGGAGTTCCTTTAATGTAATGGTTTCATTCTTATTGAGTATTATTTTCGCCTTCGCATTTGCTTTGTTAATCTGGTAAATCAACTCCCTGCACCTCCCACAAGGTGGAGCGATTTCCTTTTTTTTATTAACGGATACCAGCATTTCAATTTCTGACTCTCTGTGTTTGAGCATTTCAGCAATGGCAGAATGTTCAGCACAAAAACCAATACTACAGGCACAATCAATACATACACCCGTATATACATTACCATCCCTAGTTATTAAAGCTGCTCCTACTGAACCACTAGTGCACTCATCGCTTGGTTGATATATTCCAGTTATTCTATACGCTTCATTAATCAAATCTTGTATTGTCATAATTGAATCTCCTGTTTCTTGATATCTGCACTATTATACCTCATGTTATGATAAAGAACCTCTCTACTTGAGTTTAGTTTGTAGTCAAGGAAATTATTCGGTAATATCTTAACCTCACCCCCTTATGGGTAGTGGGGGACATCTCACG
>JAUWYU010000119.1 GCA_030615655.1 Dehalococcoidia bacterium | reverse complement strand
GGGCATGCCTGCGGCCATAATCTGATAGCCGCCAGTGCCGTGGCTGCCGGCGTGGCTTCAAAGCGAGTTGTTGATGAACTGGGCGGCAGCATCATGGTTATCGGCACCCCCGGCGAGGAATTATACGGGGGTAAGGCCGTTATGGCGGAGAAGGGTGCCTTTGACAATGTGGATATGGCGATGTTAACGCACCCGGGTGGAGGCAATAGAGTCGTTATGAACACCCTGGCCTGCCAGACTCTGAACGTTGAGTTTATCGGTAAGGCGGCTCATGCCGCCGCTCAACCGGAGGCCGGTATTAATGCCCTGGAGGCCATGATTCAGTCCTATAATGCCATCAATTCCCTCAGGCAGCATATTAGGGAGAAAGCCCGTATTCATGGTATCATTACTGATGGCGGTGAGGCGCCCAATATCGTCCCGGCTCACACTGCTGCCAGCTTTATCGTGCGTGCTGCTGATGATGCCTATCTTGATGAACTGAAAGAGAAGGTCATAAGCTGTTTTGAAGGCGCGGCGAAGGCCACCGGCGCCGAATTAAAATATAAATGGGACGAAGTACGCTATGCGGCCATGCTCAATAACCTGACTATGGCTCGCCTGTTCAGGAGTAACATGCGGTCGCTCGGACACAACATACGTCTGGGGGATAACAGCCTGTGGGGTGGGAGCACCGATGTCGGCAATGTCAGCCGGCTGCTGCCGACCATCCAGCCGCTGGTGTCCATAGCCCCGCGTGATGTTTTGATACACTCACCCCGCTTCGCTGAGGCCGCCGCCTCGGAGGACGCACTCCGCTGTCTTCTCGATGCCGCTAGGGCAATGGCGATGACAGTCGTTGACGTGCTGGCTGACCCGGCGACACTTGACCGGGTTCAGGATGAGTTCAGGAAGGGAAAATAAGAGTGGAAACCTATCTGGGTATTGATGTCGGCTCGGTTACCACCAAGTTTGCCGTGCTGAATGCGGCGGATGAGTTGATTGCCAGCCTCTACCTGCCGACCGCCGGTAAGCCCGTAGCTATGGTGCAGCGGGGGCTGAAGGAAATCGGACAGCAGCTGCCGGCTGAAGCTGAGATTATGGGCGTGGCCACCACCGGGAGCGCCCGTCACCTGGCCGGGGCTGTCGTTGGCGCCGATATGGTCAAGAATGAAATAACATGTCAGGCGGTGGCCGCTATTAACTACCTTCCTGAAGTGCAAACGGTAATTGAAATCGGCGGGCAGGACAGCAAGCTTATCATTATTCGACAGGGGATAGTCACTGACTTCGGCATGAATACCGTATGTGCCGCCGGCACCGGCAGCTTCCTTGACCACCAGGCTTCGCGTCTCAATATGAGCATACAGGAGTTATCCCGGCAGGCGCTGCTTGGTGATGCTCCGGTTCGTATTGCCGGGCGGTGTACCGTTTTCGCTGAGTCGGACATGGTGCATAAGCAGCAGATGGGAAATCGTGTTGAGGATATTATTTATGGACTCTGTCAGGCGCTGGTGCGTAACTATCTGAGCGATGTTGGTTCGGGTAAGGACATTCAATCGCCGGTGGTCTTTCAGGGAGGGGTTGCCTTTAACCAGGGTATCATCAGAGCGCTCGGGGAGGCCCTGGACACTGAAATCGTTGTGCCGCCCCACCACGAGGTCATGGGGGCGATAGGTGCCGCCTGGCTGGTGCATGAAAGCATGGCCGGTAGCCGTAATGTCAGCCGGTTCAGGGGATTTGGCGTCAGTGAAATAGAGTACCAGACCTCCTCATTTGAGTGCCGGGCCTGCCCTACTTTGTGTGAAATAGTCCAGGTTTCGGTTGATGGCCGGGTTCTTGCCGGCTGGGGAGGACACTGTGATATGTGGGAAGGAAGTCTCATTAGCCGGGGGGCTTAGATTAAGCAGATGATAATTGCCGTTGATGCTGCCGGGGGCGACTACGCTCCTCACGAAGTGGTCAAGGGAGCCATTAAAGCCTCCCAGGAGTATGAGGTCGAAATAGCCCTTGTGGGCCGGAGAAGTGTGCTCCACGTGCTCGCGGGACGTTCTCTGCGCAAATACGGGATAACTATCGTTGAGGCCGGACAGGTTATCGATTATGACGAGTCGCCGTTAAAGGCCATTCGCAATAAGCCGGACTCTTCGATAGTGGTCGGCATTAATCTGTTGAAGAGCGGCGAGGCTTCGGCCTTTGTTTCGGCGGGTAATACCGGGGCGGTAGTCGGTGCCTCTTTGTTCACTCTCGGTAAGGCGGAAGGAGTCACCCGTCCGGCCATTGGTTGTTTCCTTGATACCATAGTATCGTTCCCGACGCTCCTGGTTGATGCTGGCGCTAATACCGATTGTCGTCCGGAGCACCTGCTTGAATTTGCCAGGTTGGGTTACCTTTATAGTAAGCTCCTTCTCAAGATTGATTCGCCGCGTGTTGGCCTTTTGAGCAATGGCGGGGAAGCTACCAAGGGTACCCGTCTCGTTCGGGAAAGTTACCAGCTGTTGAAAAAAGCCAAAGATATAAACTTTATCGGTAGTGTCGAGGGACAGGATATTCAGAAGAAGACAGCCGAAGTCCTTGTGACCGATGGCTTCACCGGAAATATAGTCCTCAAGACAATCGAGGGTCTCAGTGACAATTTCTTAACCTCGATATGGGAAATAGGGCATGTCTTTTCCAGTGCCTCCCGTCTACGGGGTCGTGACCTGCTTCGTGATATCGGCCTGACTTCATGGGCTCAGAAACTGGACTACACCGAATATGGTGGGGCGTGTCTCCTTGGCGTAAACGGCAATGTCATTATCGCTCATGGCCGCAGTCAGGCCAGGGCTATTAAAAACGCCATCGGTTTGGCCAGGGAAACAGTAGAGCGCAGTATAACCGAAAAATTCAGGGAGGAAAATTATGAGCAAGCCAGTGGAAATTGAGGAAGCTGCCTTTAATGAAGCCGTTTTACAGGCAAAAACTCCGGTGCTGGTCGACTTCTGGGCGCCCTGGTGCGGCCCGTGTCGAATGGTGGCGCCGGTAGTCGAGGAACTGGCGGAAGACTATGACGGCAGGGTGAGCTTTGTCAAGGTGAATGTCGATGATAGTCCCAGGATTGCCACCCAGTACGACGTTATGAGTATCCCTACACTGATAGTCTTTAAAGATGGACAGCCGGTTGACACGATTATCGGCTTCCGACCCAAGGACGAGTTAAAAAAGATCCTGGAAACAGCCCTTTAACTGTAAATGGGGTGAAATTAATGGCTAAGTCCCCGAAAAATTATGACATCGTTATTATCGGTGGCGGTCCCGCCGGACTTAGCGCCGGTATTTATACTTCAAGGGCCAGGCTCAGTAGCCTGCTTGTTGAGAAGGCGGCGCTCGGCGGTCAGATTATTAATGCTCGGTCGGTGGAAAACTACCCCGGCTTCGCCGAAGGCATTGGCGGCATTGATTTAACTCAGTCAATGCACCGGCAGGCCGGGAAATTCGGACTGGAGACGCTGACTGCCGAGGTTACCGGTATTGAAATAAACGGTGAGCGGAAGCTGGTAAAGACCTCCAAGGGCGACTTCTCGGCTAAAGCTGTAATCATAACCGGCGGCTCGGAGCGGCAGAAACTGGGTATTCCCGGTGAAGCCGAGTTCACCGGCAGGGGCGTATCTTACTGCGCTACCTGTGACGGCGCCTTCTTCCGGGATAAACCGGTAGCCGTGGTAGGGGGTGGCAATGCCGCCATTACGGAGGCTCTCGAACTTACCAAATTCGCTTCTAAAATAACGGTGATTCATCGCCGCGATGAGCTTCGCGCCACCAGAATCTTACAGGAAAAGGCTTTTGCCGAGCCCGGAATAGAAATTCTATGGGATACCGTGGTTGATGAAATCCTGGGTGAGAATTCCGTTAATCAAATCAAGGTTCGCAATGTAAAGACCGGGCAGGAATCGTTTCTTGATGTCTCCGGTGTCTTCATGGCTGTCGGATTCAAGCCCAATACGGATTATCTCAGGGGTATTTTGGCTTTAGATGCTATTGGTGCCATTGTTGCCACTGGCAGGATGGAGACCAGTGTGCCCGGCATTTTTGCGGCCGGTGACATACGCAGTAACTCTATCCGGCAGGTTATTGCGGCTGCCGGTGATGGCGCTATTGCCGCTGTCAACGCCGAGAAATATATAACCGGATAGGTTGATTTTTCCAAATCAGTAAAAAATTTTCCGGCATCATGTGTGGGGGTATATTGACGTGTTTTCCCTGCATTGAAGTATAATTATCAGTAATCAGAAAAGGAGATATTTGTGAAGGTTATTTTTATAGAAGACGTGCCGGACGTGGCTCTGGCTGGTGAAACCAGGGAAGTTGCCGATGGCTACGGCAGGAACTATCTCTTGCCCAAAAAACTGGCTGTCCTGGCCAATTCGGCCGCCTCAAACGTCGTCGAGGCGCAGCTTAAGAAGGTAGTCGTGAAAAGGGTGCAGGCTGAGGCCGAGATGGCTGAGGTAGCCGGCAAACTGAACGGCGTGGAGATAACCCTGAAAGCCAAGGTTGGTGAAAAGGAACGTCTTTACGGCTCGATTACGGGCGCTGATATTGCCGATGAGCTGAGCAATATTACCGGACTGGTCGTTGACAAGAGGAAGATAGAGCTGGAAGAGCCCATTCGTCAGCTTGGCAGCTATGAGATAACCGTCAGGTTCACCCACGATATCACCGCCGCCATCAATGTTACGGTGGAGTCGGATAAGGTAGCTGAGGAGAAGCCGGAGAAAGAAGAAAAGAAGGAAAAGAAACCGAGGGCTAAGAAGAAGGTGAAAGAAGCTGAGGCGAAGATAGAGGAAACTGAAGCCGGGGTGGAAGAAGCGGAAGTGGCGACGGCGGTAGAAGAAGAGACAGCGAAAGTAGCCGAAGTGAAAAAGGCAAAGAAACCGAGAGCCAGGAAAGCGAAGAAAGCAGAGGAAGCCGAGGCTAAAGTAGAAGAAGCCGAGGCCGAGGTAGAGGAAGTAGCGACGGCGGTAGAAGAAGAGACAGCGAAAGCAGCCGAAGTGAAAAAGGCAAAGAAACCGAGAGTCAGGAAAGCGAAGAAAGCAGAGGAAACCGAAGCCCCGGTAGTAGAACCGGAAGCCAGAGCAGAAGAATCAGAAAAGAAGGAGACAGAGTCGGGTGAATGACGCTAAGCTGCCCCCGAATGATAACGATGCCGAGGAAGCCGTAATCGGCTCGCTGCTGATTGATGGTGCGGCCATTTTTCAGATTGCCGACTTTCTTCAGGCGGCGGACTTCTATTATGAGCAGAAT
>JAUWYU010000096.1 GCA_030615655.1 Dehalococcoidia bacterium | reverse complement strand
CTATCCACAGGTAATTCTCCTCAAACTGGATTACCCCCGCCGCCCCCAACGAGCGGTCGAAGGTGGCAAAGAGGTATATTGCCAGGATAAGGGGGATGGCGGTGAAGACGGCGGCAACACGCTTGATTACTCCCTCATGCTGGCTGGATATGAAGGCGATGATAATCGCTCCCACTGCCGGGAGTAGGAGTATGGTCGTTAAATAATTAAATTCCAACTACATCAACTCCAAAGTAGTTTTCTATCTTTTTCTACCTCTCCCCCTTTATCCAAAGAAATACACGCAAAGGCTGATAATCACCACGCCGATGCCAATAAAAAGTCCGTAGAGCTGCAATTGCCCTGTCTGGGCATGCCGGATGGCCTGGCCGCCGCTTATGACGACGTCGGACACACCGTCAACCGTACCGTCGATGCCCTTGCTATCAAATAGCGTAAAGCCGGTAAACAGGCCTTTCATCAGAGCCAGCTTCACAATAATATTCTCATAAAGTTCGTCAAAGAAGTACTTGCGGGAAACCAGGGTATAGAGCGGGCCGAATACCCTGCCCAGAGATTCGGCAGTTATCCACTTCTTGATGTAGATGGTATATGCCGAGAAGATACCGAAGAGTCCCACCAGCAGGGATATCAGTGGCAGTGGTACCCCCTGTACTGTATGTGTAAAAGCGCCGAATAATCCGCCGAAGAAACCACGCGTCTCTTCATGTCCGTGAGCGCCCATAACCTCGTTGAAACCGCCGGCAACATTCCACCAACCGGCAATCACGGCCAGGATGGCCAGTAATACCAGAGGCCCTACCATTACCAATGGCGATTCGTGGGTATGCTTGTAATCGCCACTCTCGTCGCCGCCGCGGTACTCGCCGTGGAAGGTCATGAAGATAGCACGGAACATGTAGAAAGCGGTCAGGAATACGGTTATCATCGCCAGCCAGAACAGTACCGGCTGGTTCGCCAGGGAGCTTATCAGTATCTCGTCCTTGCTCCAGAATCCAGCCAGAGGCCAGATGCCGGCAAGGCTCAGCGACCCAATCAGGAAGGTGGCATACGTCCAGGGCATCGTCTTGCGCAGACCGCCCATCAGCCGCATATCAAATGTCCCGGTAGAGTGGCTGACACTGCCCGAGCCCAGGAACAGGAGCGCCTTGAAGAAGGCATGGGTGAACAGGTGAAAGATACCCACGGCCACGCCACCGGTGGCCAGTCCCAGCATCATATAGCCGAGCTGGCTGACGGTGGAGTAAGCCAGCACCCGCTTGATATCGTTCATCACCAGCCCCATGGTGGCGGCAAAGATAGCGGTGAAGCCGCCGATAATGGCTACCGTGGTCAGTGCCGCGGTAGAGTACTCAAAGAGGGGGAACATGCGGGCAACCAGAAAGACACCGGCAGCCACCATCGTGGCAGCATGAATGAGGGCGCTGACCGGCGTGGGGCCTTCCATGGCGTCCGGCAACCACACGTGGAGCGGGAACTGGGCCGATTTGCCGACGGCACCAGCGAAGATGCCGATGGCGGCCCACATGAGGACGGTACCGCCCAGAGTCCCGGCTATGACCAGTCCATGCAGTGCAGCTATATCAAAGGTGCCAGTGTTGAAGAAGAGAATCAATATTGCCGCCAGGAAACCGAAGTCGCCAATCCGGGTAACAATAAAGGCTTTCTTGGCGGCATCGGCCGCCGATTTCCTGTGGAACCAGAAGCCAATGAGGAGATAGGAGCACAGGCCGACCATTTCCCAGAAGACGAACGTGAACAGCAAATTGTCCGATAGTACCAGTCCCAGCATGGAGAAGGTGAAAAGCGACATCCAGGTATAGTAGCGGTAATAACCGGCCTCATCGCCGTGCATGTAACCCAGCGAGTAAATCTGCACCATCAGGCTGACCACGGTAACGACAACGAGCATCACCGCAGTTAGTGAATCGAGTATCAACCCCAGATGGATGGTGACTCCGTTCTCGAGAACCATCCAGGTGACATCGGGCACGGGTATCTCGTGGTGAGATGCCGACATTACCGAAAACAGCGCCCAGATGGAAAGCACCGCCGATACCCCGATAGCGCCAACGGTGATATAGCCGTAGACCCTGGACTTGGGCTTGATAAAAGGCCTGACAATCAGCCCGTTGACGATAAACGAGAACAACGGCAGCAGCATAATAAGCCAGACCAGCTGATAGGGTATCATAGCTTCCTCAGCACATCCTTAATCACATGCTCTTTATCCTGGGGCACCATTACCGAGTAGGCAGCTATCTCCTGCCCCATCGGGAGTCCGGATGCGGGCATGATACGGGTGGGGATTCCCTCACCTTCAAAGCATTCCTTCCACATCTCGGCGATTGCCAGGCTATTTGCTTTTTTAACTTCTACCCACATCCGGGTCTCCTAACTGTGTTTTGTAACAATAAATTATAAAGCCAGGACGGCATCGCCTAAATAGAACGGCCAGACCACGATACCCAGTATAATCTTCCACCATACCAGGTTGGCGAAGCCGATAGTGAACAGCCATCCGATGAACCAGATGATACCTCCTGCACTAGCCGCCGAGCCTTTGTTCATGGTTTTTCCCCTCCTTCCACATTATTACCACTTCATCAGATTTATATTGCTGGCATCAATATCGGTCAGGCCGCGGTAGATAGCCAGTATTATCGCCAGGCCGACGGCTACCTCGGCGGCGGCTACCACCATCACGAAGATGGCGAACACCTGCCCCGTCAGCAGTAAAGGCACGATATAGCTGGAGAAGGCTACCAGACTGATATTTACCGAATTGAGCATCAACTCAATGCACATTAATATAATCACGGCGTTACGCTTGGTGAGCGCGCCGTACAGGCCGATACAGAACAGCACCGCCGAAAGTACCAGATAATGCTCAAGACCTATAGTCATATCTTTATTTCTCCCTCGCGATAACAATGGCGCCCAGGATAGCGGCCAGTATCAGCGTTGCCGCGATTTCCACCGGCAGAATAAAGCCGCTCTCGCTGAAGAGCTTGGTGGCCAGGGGAACCGTCGTGGGTGACAGCGGACTTTCCGGGGCTATCTGCCAGGGGGTCTGCGTAACGGTGTAAATCATGATTCCCAGCAGTACCGCCGCCACGATAAAGGCGGGTATTTTCATTCTGTTGGCCGGGCTGCCCTGCTGGACTTCTCTCGTCATCATGATAGCGAGAATAATCAGTACCGAAATAGCGCCGACATATACCAGAATCTGCACTGCCGCCAGGAAGTCGGCGCTGAGGGTAATGTAGAGTCCGGCTACGGTGATGAAACAGAGAACCAGGGCCAGGGCGGCGCGGAAGACATTACGCAGGAACACCACGCCCAGGGCCGCGATTACGGCCACTACCGCCATTATCCAGAACGCTGCCGCCAGTCCCATTATTTCCTCTTCTCCACGATTTTATCTATGAGCAGGGTCTGCTTCGGTAATTTTTCGTCAATTTCGGGGTGGAAATAGGCGCTGGCGGGTCTTTCCGGCGACTCCAGCAGCTCGTCATCGGCCTGGACCAGGTCACCGCGCCGATATTTAGCCCTTTCGAAGGAGTAACCCATGAACAGGGCATCGTAAGGGCAGGCCTCGACACACAGGCCGCACTGAATGCAGTAGCCAGTATCCACCCGGTATGTCTCCACCTCGTATTTATTGTCCGGGAGGTTGGTGGCGGTAACAATCTCAATAGCACCCTGGGGGCATGTCTTGGCGCAGGTGGCACAGCCGGTACACTTCTCGCGACTCCAGATAAGCTCGTTGCCGCGTGTCCGGCGCGAGATATTCAACCACTGCTCCGGGAACTGTGTCACCGTCGGGTGACGCAGCAGGTGCCGGATAGTCACCGACAGCCCCTTGATTATACCGATTCCGTAACGTTCAAACTTCAACTCTGCCCCATCCTAACTTAAAAAAGAGTTTAGACCATAAAACTACCAGTATTATCATTATGGCGATGTTGATGACGACCAACACCCATTGATTAGCCGCCGGCCAGACTAAAATCTGGATAGCGGTGATGAACAGGTTTATCAGCGCTAGCGGGAAGAGGAACTTCCAGGCCAGAGCCATCAGCTGGTCGATGCGTACGCGCGGTAGCGTTCCGCGTGTCCAGACCATAACGAAAAATACGACAAGTGTCTTGAGGATAAACCACAACCACGGTGGCAGTAGCGGGCCTCTCCAGCCGCTGAGGAAGAGCGTGGTGATGAGGGCGGAGAGGGCTATGGCTTCGCCCCACTCTACCAGAAAGAACATAGCGAATTTCATCCCGGAATACTCGGTATGGAAGCCGGCTACGAGCTCCTGTTCGGCCTCCATAAGGTCGAAGGGACTGCGGTTAATCTCGGCGCAGCCAGCCGCGAAGAAGAGCAGAAAGCCCAGCGGCTGTAATAAGATATAAGGAATATCCTGACCTACGACAATCTGGTTCAGGGACATCGAACCGGCCATCAGCACCACGCCGACAACGGCCAGTACCAGCGGTATTTCGTAGCTGACCACGGCGGCGACATTACGCATGGCGCCGAGCAGGGAATACTTGTTGCTGGAGCCCCACCCCGCCATAAACACCCCCACTGTGGCGACAGAGCTAATAGCCACCACATATAGTATGCCGATATTGAGGTCGGCCAGCAGTGCCCCGTCCTGGAACGGCACTACGGCGAAAATTAAAAATACCGGCACAAAGGTAATCACCGGAGCCAGCCAGTGAACCAGCTTATCGGCTTTGTCCGGCACAATGTTCTCCTTGAGCATTACCTTGATGCCATCCGCTATAGGCTGCAGCAGGCCGAAGGGGCCGGCGCGGTTGGGGCCGAGGCGCGACTGCAAACGGGCCAATCCCCGGCGCTCTATCCAAGTGGCACCCATTATCATAATCAGCACGAAACCGATAAGGATGACGGTAAAAAACAGCCAGTGCCACCAGTAGCCGCCCGGCCAGTCTGGCGGTACTGCCGTCATGGGCAGGTTATGAAAAAATAAATCAGGTATCGTCACTATCTATCAACCTCACCCATAGTGATATCAATACTACCGAAGATGACGATGAGGTCGGCCACCTTCCAGCCCTTGACCATTTCCCGCAGCGCCGTAAGGTTTATCAGGCTGGCAGGCCGTACGTGGCAGCGGTAGGGGGCAATCGAGTTATCCGACACCAGATAGAAGCCAAGCTCACCCTTGGGCGCCTCGAGATGCGCGTAAGCTTCCCCAGCGGGGGGGCGAATCAGGTGCGGCACCTCGGCCCGCACCGGCCCGGCGGGTATATCCTGCATGGCCTGCTGGAGGATACGGAGGCTCTGACGCATTTCTTCAACCCTGACACGGTAGCGGTCATAGCAGTCGCCGACCTCGCCCACCGGAATATCAAACTCAAAGCGGTCATAGACGGAATAGGGGTCGTTCTTGCGCAGGTCCCAGTTGACACCGCTGCCGCGGGCCACCGGACCGCTGATGCCACAGTTAATGGCCGTTTCCCTGGGCAGGATGCCGACACCCTTGGTGCGAGCCAGCAGTATTTCATTCTGCTTAAGGAGGCGTTCCCATTCTTCAATCATCCCGGGCATCGTCCCCAAAAACTTCCCCAGTGCCGGCAGGAATTCATCGGGTATATCCTGGCTGACGCCGCCAACTCTCATATAGTTATAGGTAAGGCGCTGTCCGCAGACCATATCAAAGAGGTCCAGAATCTTTTCTCTCTCCCGGAACATGTACATGAACGGCGTATAGAAGGCACCGCAGTCACTAATAAAAGAACCAACAGCAATACAATGGTTGGCCAGGCGCTGTAGCTCAGCCATAATGATGCGGATGTACTCGGCCCGCTCCGGCACCTTTATCCCCGCCAGCTTCTCCACCGCCAGGCAGTAACCAAGGTTATTGCTCATCGGGGAGATGTAGTCCAGCCGGTCGGTGAGCGGGATAAAGCCGGAATAAGTCCTTTCCTCGGCCAGCTTCTCCACGCCCCGGTGCAGGTAGCCAAAAATCGGCTCGATATCAAGTATCACCTCACCGTCGAGGGTGGCCCTCATGCGGTACACCCCGTGCGTGCTCGGGTGCACCGGGCCAATATTCAGCACGAACGGCTCGGTCTTTAGTGTCATCATCTCGGTGGTAGTCACTGGTTAAAATCCTTTCGCA
>JAUWYU010000135.1 GCA_030615655.1 Dehalococcoidia bacterium | reverse complement strand
GTCGCATTGCTTAATCTCCTCCCAGTGAGCAGTATTAAACGATTCGGCTGAAATCGCTTCTTCTATCTGCGCTTGCTGGAGAGAAGTAAAGGAGGAGCCGTCCGGGTTAAGGAGCTTGATACCGTTATACTCGGGGGGATTATGCGAGGCTGTAATCATCACGCCGGCATCAAACTCCCGGGTGATAAAAGCCAGCGTCGGCGTGGGGGCTATGCCGGCATCAGCACACCGGGCACCCCCCGCAAGCAGGCCGGAGATAACGGCGTGTTTCATGGCATCCCTGGAGGTCCTGGTATCAGTACCCACCACCACGCTGCCATGACGCCTGCCCACCACCAACCCCACCCTGAATGCCAGGTCGAGCAGGTCATTATTGAAAACGGCCCGTATGCCGGATGTGCCAAAAAGCGTCATATTATATTAATTCTACTACTATCGTGACAAATGTCAACCAAGCGAACCCTGATGGTTCAGAAGCATTCAGGCACAAAGGAGCCTGTTTGCTAAGCATGAATCAACTTGAGAAAAGGTAAATAATTACTAGCACTTGGCCGCCTTCACACCCAGATACTGCGCCACCAGGTCCATGGCGCAGTACTGCCCGCACATGCTGCAGGCTGAGCCGGTGGAAGCGCGCTGCCTGTGAATCCTGTTAAACTTTTCGGGGTCAAGGGAAAGCTTAGCCTGCTCTTCCCAGTCGAGCCGCTTCCTTGCCAGAGACATCTGCCGGTCTTTCTCCGCGGCACCCTTTACGCCTTTCACTATGTCGGCGGCGTGGGCGGCGATGCGCGAGGCGATGACGCCCTCCCTCACATCGTCGGCATCGGGTATGGCCAGATGCTCCGACGGCGTCACGTAGCAGAGGAAATCAACTCCATACATGGCGGCAATAGCCCCGCCGATAGCACTGGTGATATGGTCATAGCCAGCGGCGATGTCGGTCACGAGCGGGCCCAGTACGTAGAACGGAGCACCCTTGCAGACAGCCTTCTGCAGGCGGACATTGGTCTCAATCTGGTCAAGGGGTATGTGACCAGGTCCCTCCACCATTACCTGGACACCGGCCTCCTGCGCCCTCTGTACCAGTTCCCCGAGAGTGAGCAGTTCCTCTACCTGAGTACGGTCGGTGGCATCCGCCAGACAGCCCGGACGCATACCATCGCCGAGACTCAGGGTCACATCGAACTCACGAGCGATATCGAGCAGGCGGTCATACTGCTCATAAAGCGGATTTTCCTGCTCATTATGCAGCATCCAGCCGACCAGGAAGGCGCCCCCGCGGGAAACGACATCAGCTAATCTACCCTGCTGCTTCAGCCGGGCAATGGCCGACCGGGTCACACCGCAATGCACCGTTATGAAATCAACGCCGTCACGGGCATTTTCTTCAATAGCGGCAAAAATCTCATCAACGCTCATTTTCACGATGGCGCCGTATTTATCTATGGCTTCGATACCCGCCTGATAAATGGGTACCGTGCCTAACGGCAGGGAACTGGCGGTAATGATTGCCCGCCTAATGGCAGGTATATCACCGCCGGTGCTCAAATCCATGACGGTATCCACCCCGACATCTACAGCCACCCGCAGTTTTTCCAGCTCGGTATCAACACTGCCAAAATCGGAGGAAGTCCCGATATTGGCATTGACCTTGGTAGAAAGCCCCTCGCCAATACCACAGGGAATGAGGTTGGAATGCATGACATTGGCCGGAATAACTATCGTCCCCTTAACCACGCCCTGACGAATAAACTCAACCTCCAGCCCTTCCGCCTGTGCTACTGCCTCCATCTGCGGAGAGATTTTACCGGCTCTGGCTATTTCCAACTGAGTCATTCCGACACCTCCATAGAATAATAAAACCAAGGGCTTCGGCTGATAATGCCAGACCCTTGGTCTGAGTTACTGCCGCTTCCCTACGCTCGCATTACCGAGGTCAGGTTCCTAGGGTCGCCCCGATATCATCGGGACTCTCAGCCCTGAGCACCCCTAGCGGTTAAATATTATAAGTATTATAACACTAAATGAAGGTAAAAGTCAAATATTTACCTTTGAGCAACCTTCATGCCTTACTGAAAAGGCAGGGTCAATCTCGTACCAGCATTATTTATGTGGTAATTTTAATTTCCATAAATCGCTCCTTATTATATCGGCCAGCCAAGCCAGTCGAACACGCCTATCATTTTTAATCCCATGTAGAACATTACTATTACAAATATGTATTTCAGCTGTCTGGCCGGCAGCTTGTGGGCCGCGATGGCCCCGACCTGGGCCATGCCGATGCCGGGTATTGCCAGCAGCAACCATGATAGGAGATTGACATAGCCGATGGAATATCGTGGAAGGTCGGGAACACCAATACCATTGACGATATAGCCAACAATGCCGCCAATACTGGTGAATATCATCACGGCAAGCGACGTAGCCACGGCATCATGCATCTTGAATTTTAGTGCCAGCACCATCACTGGAATCATGACAATAGCACCGCCAATGCCGAACATACCGGATATTAAACCCAGGGGGATAGCCCAACCAATCCATACCCAAGGATTATCTACAGGTTCTTTCTCAATCTGTGACTGTCCGGCAGTAAGCATCCTAATGCCACTGAGCAGAACGATAGCCCCGTAGGTAGTCTTAAGTGCCTCTCCGGGGAGGTAAGTCGCCAGAGTAGCCCCGGCAAAGGCAAAAATCAGACTACAACCCCCGATGATAATGCCCGCCCGCCACCACACTGCCTTCTGCCGATGATGCCGCCATGCCCCGCTGAGGGCGGTAGGCAGGACAACCAGCAAGTTAGTGCCAAATGCCAGCTTTATGGCTGTATCCGGCGGCAGACCCATATTAATAAATACCATGTACTGCACCGGGGTCATAATGAAGGCCCCGCCGAGACCCAGAAGGCCACTAGCGAAACCAACCCCGATGCCGGTTGCCAGCAGGATGATAATATGTGCCAGCGTCAATAAATTATTACCTCCAGTTCTAAAGAAAGAGCCAGAGCCAAAGAGAAATATCAGGTATTACAGCCTACTGTCCCAGCTTCTCCTTAACTGCCGCTATCTTGCCGCTCATGGTTAAAGGTTTATCACGTCGCTCGTCAATTCTGATAGTAGTCACCACTCTCTCAACTCCGGCATCAAAGGCAGACTGGTGCATCCGTCTCGCCAGAGCCAGGAGATGCTCCAGGTCACCCTCAATAATCGTGTTCATCGCCGTCAGTTCGTATTTGATGCCTGGCTCATTCTGCAATATCCGGACAGCCCCAGCCACATATTGACTGACCGAAGGCGATTTCGTCCCCACCGGTACAACACTTATATCAATCATTGCCATTTCACCAGACCTCCAAAATACATATTTTATTCTATTTTATTCCTGAGTCGTCGATAATAGGTCTCGGAAGTATAGAGTGCCGCCAGGGGATTATGCCCGAAAACCCTGTCTTTAACTGCAATCACGGTCAGGGGGACATTGCAGTACTTGATGAACAGGGTATCGTGCCCGATACAGAGTCCTAGCATGACGGCCATATCAACTTCAGCTCTGTTCATAACCGTCGCCTGGGCGATGGGATTGCACATGGTCTCCCAGCTCTCCGGCGGGGCAATCTTCTCCTCGGGTCGGAGACCAATCCTTTCTTTGGGGACGGCCCCGCACTTGCACTGGACGGAGACAACCTCAAAGTCGTTATTCTCCAGAATGTCGGTCAGAAGAACGGCCTCGCTGAACAGTCCCCCGCAGTGGGCCAGGCCGAGCCTTCTATAGCCGCATTTGCGGGCGAACTGAATCAGCTCCTCAATGCGGGGGAGCTTCGTCCTCAAGCCATCGGGCAGACGCTCGTAGCACTCGGCCTCCTGTACGGAAGCCAGACGGGCGAATTCTCTCACCTCCGGCTTATCGTATTCGGACAATGCCTCGGCAAGCAACTCCGGCATGAGCTTCATGGGACAGAAGGCAGGCGCTTTCTCAAGAGAGGGAGGCCCGTTACTCGCTTTTGCACCCCAGTTCTCACAGACCCGGGTGGGACACCGGCCACACCTGGGATACTGTTTTTTTGCCATACACTTCCTCCTTTCCCTGACTCTAAATGCTATTCTAGTTAGTTACCGAAGAAAAGACAAACCGATATGAGTTAAGAAAGGACAGAACCCACAAAATTTGAAGGGAAACAATTCCCTCGTGGATAAGGGAGAATCAGGTTTGAATTGTTTTTAGAGTTATGGTAAGTATGGCCGTTGCGGTTGTTGGAGGGGTCAGAGTTGAGTGCAAAATTGCGACATTGAAGGGTTGACTTTTTATAGTTTGAATTGTTTTGGGAAAACAATTATTTAAAAAGCGGGGGTTTGTCGCGGGTGTGAGCGTGAGGGTATAAATAGTGGGGATGGAGAGATTAATATATACCTCACCCCCTGACCCCCTCTCCAATCAGCAACATTGGTTAAAGGCTGGACAAAATTTGATTGGAGAGGGGGAAGAATAATGAGAGGGGGCTGGCGCCCCCTCTCGCTGCGTACTCCCCTGTTTTAAAGGTTTCGCTCCTCTTAAACCCCCGTGCGAGGTGTCACAGGAGAGGGGAGGGGTGAGGTAAGGGTATTAAGCGAATACAGGATAGAAGAATTAAAGGAAATA
>JAUWYU010000053.1 GCA_030615655.1 Dehalococcoidia bacterium | reverse complement strand
GGACGTGCCCTTGAAACAAAGGTGCTCAATAAAATGTGAGATGCCGGCCTGTTTATCGGTCTCGTATCTGGAGCCGGCGCCGATAAAGAAGCCTATGGATACCGAGCGGGTATGGGGCATGGTGGCGGTAACCAGGCGCAGCCCGTTGTCCAGGGTAACCTTCTGATACAATAATTCCCACCTTTTACTGGTCTTACTTACATTCTAAGGATGGAAATAACACCGTGTCAATTCAAGATAGCCTAGTCCAGCTCCCTTAACCTGCGAGCGAAGGTCAGCATGCCGAGAGTTATCACGCTAAGAACCATGGCCAGCCCGCCGATTGACCACTGTATCCCCATGGTCTCCGCCAGCATTCCCCCGAAAAATGTGCCGAGGCTGGCCAGGCCGAACCCGACCATGAAGAAGCTCATAACACGTCCGCGATAGCCGGGGTCAACGTAGTACTGTATCAGGGCCATGCCAACCGCCTGCTGCCCCGTTTGCCCCATCCCGATGAATATAACCAGGAACAGGGACAGGTACCACTCCGTAGAAAACGAGAAGCCTATCAGTGCCAGACTCAAAATCACGCCGCTGAACAGCACTATCAGCCCGCGTTTCTTATTGGGCGCCGAAGCCAGAATCAGCGACACCGCAATAGCGCCCACTCCGGAGACGGCCATCAGTATCCCCAGACCCGATGAACCAACCCTCAATATATCCTCGGTAAACATCGGCAGCAGGATCATAAAAGGCATGCCGAATATGGTACAGCAGAGAGTGAAGATGAGGACAAGCATAACGGTTGTCTCGCCGCGGAGGTACCGAAACCCGTCCAGCACTTCCGTCATCGTACTGCTCCCCTGTCGGACTGCCGTGCGGGTACGCGGAATTAAAAGGAGAAAAATCGTGGCTGATATATACAGGACCGCCATAACATAATAAACGACAGCGAAGTCATACCCGGCGATGAGGAATCCCGCTGCTGCCGGAGCCGCAATCCGGGTGAGATTCATCCCCAGGTTATTCAGTGATATCGCGTTCATTAACCTCTCCTCCCCCACGATTTCAGGAAGAATAGAGGCGCGCGACGGCATCATCAGCCCCATAATGATTCCCTGGCACACACCCGATAATATCAGTATCCACCAGGAACCCGGGACATCCGTGCTGAGGTAGTTGAAGGTCAGGGCCAGCGCAACGCCCAGAGAAACCGCCGCCGAAGCCACCTGACCGATAATCAGTACCATCCTCTTCTCCACCCGGTCGGCTATCACGCCGCCAAAAAGGGACAGGGTGAGCATGGGGATAGAGTGGGCAAGAGCCATTAACCCCAGAATAGCTCCCGAGCCGGAGACGCGGTAAATAAGCAGGGTACGGGCTACCATCTGCATCTGCATCGGGGCCCAGTGACCTGCCAGGGAACAATAGTAAAGGCGGTAGACAGGGACCTTGAAAGATTCAAATGTTCTCAGTATACGCCGTAATTTTCCGCCATCCCCGGCCTTTCCCAGCTCCGTGCCATCACTTCTGAACTCATCCAGCTTATTATTCATCTACTGTTCCCAAAGCTAACCGCTCATCACTATGCGAGGGAAAGTGAGTCTCCAGGCAAAAATTGAACTTCCTGAGGATTCTCTTCCATTTTACACCTGTGCCCTCTCTCGGGGCAAGAAAAGATGAAACAGAGAGTCCCGGAGAAGCTTCACCTCCCTGACAAACCCCTCCCCCCCTTCATATCTTTTCCCACCCTCGCCTGCCCGTCGTAGCTTTAGCGTAGGCGGGCCGCCCAGTAACATCCGCTACTTATCCCGCAATCGATATTTCCACCCACCGCCCCGAAGGTATATACTATTATAGCTGTAAATAGGGGGCAGTGATGGCTGAAGACAGGTGGGGTTTTAATCAGTGGGCAAAATCCTACGACGAAGATGTTATCAAGGCGGCCCAGGCTGACAACTGGATATTCAGGGATTATGACCGAGTCCTGGACAAGGTTGTCGAGTACTGCGACCTGGCAGGAAACAGCTATTCCTCCGTCCTCGATATCGGCGTGGGCACGGGCAATCTTGCCTCCCGCTTCCTCTCGCGCGGCATGCAAGTCATCGGCGTCGACCCGTCGGAAGAAATGAGGAACATCTGCCAGCAGAAGCACCCGTACATCATGGTAGTGGACGGGGACTTCCTGAAAATCCCTCTCTACCTGCCACATGTCGACTTGATAGTCTCTGCTTACGCGTTCCATCATTTGACCGCGGCGGAAAAGGCGGAAGCAGTCCGCGTGATGAAGAGGTTCTTAAAACCGAAAGGCCGCGCTGTCATCGCCGATTTGATGTTCCGGAACGCCGCCGAGGAACGCCGCATCAAGCAGGCGCTGCGCGAAGCCGGCAGAAGCGATATTTTAGAGGAATTTGAAGACGAGTACCCGGGCCTTTTCGAAGAGCTGACACTGATATTCAACGGGGAAGGGTTCTCCTTTCAGGGAGAGAGACTTACGGAATCTATCTGGATTCTCGGCGCCTTTCTCTAACCGGCCTGTCTTTTCCCACCCTAGCCTGCCCGTCGTAGCTTTAGCGTAGGCGGGCCGCCCAGCATCATTTACTGCTTATCTCGTAGTTTTAACCCCACCCCCAGCGGGGAGTGCGAAGCGAGAGCCCCGATGTAATCGGGGTCTCAAATCTCTCCCCCTCTCCAACCCACTTATCTCTTGGATTTGTGCTATCTTGCTGGTTGGAGAGGGGGATTAAGGGGGTGAGGCTAAGCTGATTAAAGATTGATAAACAATCTCTATCCCACACAGCTTGAGTTCAGCTCTTTCTTGCACTATACTTAGGCAAAAGGGGAGCAGTATACTTGTCACTGGATTTAACCAAGGTAGCGGCACAGGTCGGCAGCATGATATCCGGACTGAAAGACGCCCGCGAGGAACGCCAGCGTCGCCTCCGGTTCGCCCTGGATACCCTCGGCAGCACGACTACCGACCTCGACGATTTGAAGAGGAAAATCGCCGCCAGCCGGACGACCTGGCTGGTGGCCGACCTCGTGGAAGGACTTGACCGACGCTATCAGGCGCCCCCCACCCCCGCCGATTTCACCGTTATGGCCAGCGACGGCTCCCATATTGACGTCGACCGTCACCGTGCCAACCGGTGCTACCTGATAAATATCGGCTCGGCGCTTATCCATTACGGCCGCCGGCCGGATGCCTCCCTGTCGAGTTCCCCCCGCCTTTACTCCGACGACAAGGACCTGGTGATTACCCCGCCGGGTGGCGGACGCGAACAGCCTGTGGAGGGCACCGTCCTGGGCATCAAACGCGCCATCGAGGAATGCCGCCACCTGACCGACCTTGCCGCCGGGCTTCCGAAGGACAGTCATTGCCTGGCCCTGCTCGACGGCACGCTCATCCTCTGGGGACTTGAGGCTTACCCGGAATTCGTCGCCGAAGCTCTGCTCACCGGCGGACTCTTACGTTGCCTGGATGAAATGAAAAAGCTCAACAGCGACCGCCGGCTTGCCCTCGCCAGCTATATCAGCTTTCCCCGCAGCACCGATGTCGTTAACGTGCTGCGCGTGGCCATCTGCCCCCACGAACCCCCCGACTGCGACCGCTGCTGCCCGCCGGGCAGGGAGCGGGACTGCGAGGCGGTGGCCGGCGTGCGCGACCGCGACCTTTTCATAAATCTGCTGGAGACCGGGGAGAGGTCGGCGCTGTTTATCACCCCGTCGAAGATAGTCAGAGAGCGCTATGGAGATAACCGCGTCTACTTCTTCTACCTCAGAGTTGATGATGAGATAGCCCGCATCGAGATTCCGCAGTGGGTGGCCGAAAATGAGACCCTGCTTAACCTCACCCACGGCCTGACCCTCGACCAGTGTCAACGCGGGCACGGCTACCCGGTCGCCCTCAGCGAAGCCCACGAGCAGGCTGTGGTCACCGGCGCCGATAGAGAAAACTTCTGGGAACTGGTAGAATCTTTAATGGTGGCGGAGCACCTTCCCGGTTCCACCTCCGCCAAGAGTTTCAGTAAAAGGACGAGGTGGGTGTGAATGAGTGATGAACTCAAATGCTATTGCAGACACTGTGGTACAGAGCTACCACCTAGCCACACAGGACCATGCCCAAAATGTGGTAAAGGCGGGAAACATCGTGAAGTAAGTATGAGTACTAGTATAGGTTTAAAAGCTTCTATATCAGGAAACCATAAGCCAAAGTGGAGCAGTGAGTCACTCGCACTGTTCTTTGGATTTTCCGCCATTTTTCTAGCGATAGTCATTCCCGGTATTCTTTATCTACTTCCATTTAGCTTGGGAATTAATTATGTTATATTAATTGGATTCTTATTAATTGTAGGGGTCAATTTATGGTTGCGAAGATATCATGTTCTAATGCTAATAAGGTGGTTGGAAAGTAAATTCGGCGGCGAAAGGAAAGTTTAAAATTCAGGAGGCCACTAATGGGCACTAAAGGCAGAAAAAACGTCAAGAAACCCAAGAAGTCGAAGCTGGAGAAGCAGGCAGCCAAGAAGAAACAGAGCGCGTAAATCCTGAGCACAAATACCTGAATTCACGTTGTCATTGCGAGGGAGTGGAAGCGACCGTGGCAATCTCAAACACGGGCATCGGGATTGCCGCGCTTCGCTCGCAATGACGCAGACTTAGAGTATGATACAAAGTGGCGGAGTTTCCTTAAAGCCCAAAGGGGGTGAGGTTTATAAATAACCAGTCACCAGACAAAATAGCCGAAGTCATCGAAGCCGGCACCACGCAGTTCACCGCCCAGTGCTACGAGCTCTACGAGCTGCCCCCTCTCGGCAGCCTGGTAAAAACCGGGGACATCTACGGCATCGTCGCCAATGCCACTACCGCCGGCCTGGAGCCGGGACGCAAGCCCATCGCCCGCGGCAGGGACGAAGCCTCGGAGGAAGCCGTTTACCGGTCCAGTCCCCAGCTTACAAAGCTCCTCAGGAGTGAGTTCACGGCGGTGGTGGTCGGCTATAAAGACGGCGAAAACCTGCGCCAGTACCTGCCTCCGAATCCCGCCCGTATCCACGCCTTTGTTTACCTGTGTCCACCCGGAGAAGTCAGAGAGTTCAGCCAGACCTTCGGCTTTCTCAATATTTTAGCTAACGCCGCCCTTCCCGCCCCCACCGACGAGCTCATCGCCGCCGCTTTACGCCGGATGAGCCCTGCCCACGAAGACAGTCGCGCTTTTCTCGTATCCGCCGGCAAAGAGCTGGCCGCCCTGCTCAGCAGCCAGTATGACCAGCTCAAGTCTATTCTGGGGAGGCTGACATCCTGATGCGAAACAATGTGAATGATTTGCATACTCACTGGAAAAAGGAATATGAAGCTCCTTTCTCAGGCTGGGATTTCTCCTACCTGGATAGGCGGTGTCTCGTTGAAAATACGCCCTGGGACTATATAGAGATAGCAAGGCAACTGGTGCAGAAATCCGAAGCCGTACTCGACATGGATACCGGCGGTGGTGAGGCCTTCGCTTTATTGGCTCCTTTCCCACAACATTCCGTCGCCACTGAAAGCTGGGCGCCTAACATCCCGGTTGCGCGCGAGAAACTGGAACCTATGGGGATAAAGGTCGTGGGCGTCAGCGAGGAAGGTGAAACACCTTTCAGCGATGAGGAATTCGATACTGTTTTAAACCGGCACGGCGACTTTAAAACTGCTGAGATATTCAGGATATTAAAGCCTGGTGGGATTTTCCTGACCCAGCAGGTAGGAGGTAATAACCTTCAAGATTTCGCCGAGGAATTCGATGCCACTCTTCCCTACCTTCAATTAACCTTCGCTTACTGGAAACAGCAAATTCAAGATGCCGGACTGATAATCAAGCAAGCCAAAGAGTGGCAGGGAAAAATGGAATTTATGGATGTCGGTGCTATTGTCTATTTCATCAAGGCAACACCGTGGCAGGTACCGGGATTCGAACTGGACAAAAATATTCATCATCTGGAAAAACTGCAGGAAAAACTGGATAATGGAGAGAGGCTGGTCTATACACAGTCGCGTTTCTTCTTTCAGGCAGAAAAACCGCGCTGATATAATTGAGATAAGAGAAACAATATGGGGGATTATTTTTGAACCAGGAAAATAGACTCGGCATTGTCACCGAAGCCTCGCTGGATAAAGGCGTTGAAGTACGCCTGGATATCCCCGTCTCGGTGGAGGACATGGTGGTGGGTCGCTACGTCACCATCGAAGGCCAGAAACGCCGCTTCTTCGGCATGATAACCGATGTCAGCCTCGGCGTAACCGACCCCCGACTCACCGTTACCCCGCCCGATGTCGCCGACCCCTTCATTGCCGAGGTTTTAACCGGCACCAGCACCTTCGGGACGATACATGTCTCCCCCCAGCTTACCATCGGCGGCGATGCCGGGAGCCTGCTCGAAGGACCCCAGCCGGTCAAGACCATCCCCGGCCACTTCTCGGCGGTCAATTTAGCCTCGGAGCGGGACATGGAGCTCGTCTTCGGCAAAGAAGACCCGCAGCGCTTTAACATCGGCAACCCGCTGGACATGGAACTCAAGCTCTGCCTCAACCTGGAGGAGTTCGTAAAACGCTCCAACGGCATCTTCGGCAAGAGCGGCACCGGCAAGACCTTCCTTACCCGCATCCTGCTCATCGGTATGCTGCAAAAGAGCCAGGCCGTCAACCTTATCTTTGACATGCATAATGAGTACGGCTGGGCGGGCACCAGCGAGAGCGGACCGCCCGTCAAAGCCCTCAAGCAGCTCTTCCAGTCGAAAGTCGCCGTCTTCACCCTCGACGAGGAGAACTCCCGGCGACGTGGCGTCAGCACCGACTTCGTCGTGAAAATCGGCTACGACGAGATTGAGCCCGAAGACATCGTGCTGCTGCGCCAGACCCTGAACCTGACCGAGCCGGCCGTGGAAGCCGTCTACCAGCTACGCCGCCGCCTCGGCAAAAGCTGGCTCCAGAATTCCCTGGACATTGAAGGCACTGAAGATACCAGGTCGCTGCTGGATGAGCTAAGTATCCACGAGAGCACCTTCCAGAACCTTAAGCGCGGCCTAGCCACCATCAGGCGCTTGCCCTTTATCGAGCCTCATGCCCCGGTTGACGCTGTCAAGCGTATCCTCGACCACCTTGACCGTGGTATCAGTGTCGTCCTGGAGTTCGGCCGCTACCGTGATATCACCGCTTACGTCCTGGTCGCCAATATGCTCGCCCGCCGCATCTATGCCCAGTACCAGGAGAGAACGGAAAAGGCTATGGCCGAGGGCACGGCCCCACCCAACCCGCTGGTGATAACCATCGAGGAAGCCCACAAGTTCCTCAATCCGGAGGTAGCCAGCCAGACTATATTCGGCACCATCGCCCGCGAGATGCGCAAGTACAACGTCAGCCTGCTTGTGATTGACCAGCGCCCCAGCGGCATTGATAGCGAGGTCATGTCGCAGATGGGCACCAAGATAACCTGCCTTCTCGATAACGAGAGGGATATCGACAGCGTCCTCGCCGGTGTTTCCGGCAAGAGCGAGCTTAAATCCGTCCTGGCCCGCCTCGCCCCGAAACAGCAGGCGTTGATTTTCGGCCATGCCGTGCCCATGCCGGTGGCGTTCCAGCCCGTTGCTTACGATACGAAATTCTACGCGAGCCTGACCAGCCCTGGCCGGTCAGGTGTTGAACAGGTAGAAAAAGACATCGAGGAACTCTGGGAATAGACATGTGCCCTGCTGAACCTCACAGAAAGAAAATCGGCCTGGCCCTGAGCAGCGGTGCCGCGCGAGGGCTGGCTCATGTCGGCGTGATTGACGTACTGCATAAAGAGGGTATTCCCATTGATATGATTGCCGGTACCAGTTCCGGTGCCGTTATGGGTTCCGTTTATGCCTGGAACCGGGACACCGACAAGATGAAAGAGCATGCCCTGGACCCGAGCTGGAAAAAACTTGCCCCCATGATAGACCCCTCATTCCCCAAGACCGGCTTCATTAAAGGCAGGAAACTCAAAAACCTGCTGTCTTCCTTTTTAGGCGGCAATACCAAGTTCAGCGACCTCAAAATGCCCTTCGCCTGTGTCGCCACTGATATTGACACCGGTGAAGAGGTAGTGATTAACAGCGGTTCGGTGCCGGAAGCGCTGCGAGCCAGCATCTCTATCCCCGGTATATTTACCCTGGTTAAACATGAAGGGAGATACCTGGTTGACGGCGGCCTGACGACTCCGGTGCCGGTTGATGTGGTCAAGCGCATGGGGGCCGACTTCATTATCGCGGTGAACGTGATGCCCGACGTCAGTACCCGGATGGAGAGGCTAAAAAAAGAGCCCAACATCTTCCAGGTAATGATGCAGTCCATATACATTGCCACGTATTCACTGGTGCGTAGCGGCGTGGAAAATGCCGATATTGTCATTGAACCCGCCGTGGCTCATATCGGCGCCGGCGACTTTCAGAAAGCTCAGGAACTGGTTACACTGGGTCAACAGGCCGCCCGAAATGCCATCCCGGAAATAAAGAGTAAACTGGCCGAGCTTTAGCCTGCGATTCAATCCCTTGCGGACTCTCCGTATTCCATTCCATTCTATCGTCTCATTATTAGCTCTTACTTCACCCCGCCCCTTGGATATCTTTTCCCACCCAGCTTGCCCGCCGTAGCTCTCGCCTGCCAGAGCTCCAGAGGAGCGGCGAGCAGGTTAGCGTAGGCTGGCCACCCAGTATCATCTACGGCTTATCCCGTAGTTT
>JAUWYU010000176.1 GCA_030615655.1 Dehalococcoidia bacterium | reverse complement strand
CGAAGAGGTGCCCGATGACGAACTCCTTTTCCATCGTGGCCATTATCATCGCCGTGGCGAAATGTTTCCGGTTAACAAGAATCGATAATGCGATTTCTTTGACGATTCTTTCACTGGATGCAGTGCATCCGCCGTTTACTCCGGTGTATTCAACTTTCTCCAGTATTTTATCTTCCATATTATTCATCTAAACTATATCGGTATCAGTCGGATTCGGCTACCTTTATAGCGTCTCCGGCTTTAATGTGTCCGCCGCGAATCACTTTAGCGAAGATGCCCTCCCTGGGCATAATACAGTCGCCGACCTGCTTGCGGATGGCACAGGCGGCGTGACATTCCTTGCCTATCTGCGTCATCTCCAGCACCACTTCGTTTCCCGCCTTAATTCTGGTGCCGATGGGCATTGAGACCAGGTCTATTCCTTCGGTGGTGATATTCTCCGCGAAGTCCCCGGGGTTTAAATCGAATCCTTTACTCCGCATCTTATCGATGCTCTCGATGGCCAGCAGGCTTACCTGACGGTGGGTCAGGCAATCGGCATGGGCGTCACCCACAACGCCGTAATATTCTTTTATAACAACTTCATCTACGGGTTTCTTTTTCATGCCCTTTTTTTCACTTGTACAAACAGCTAATACTGAGGTCATAGTTGCCTTCCTTGTCTGCTTATTGTGCCGCCGCCAACGACCGTATCCCCATCGTAGAAGACAATTGCCTGTCCGGGGGTGATGGCCATCTGCGGCTCTTTAAACTTTACATAAACACTGGATTCATCCGGAGGGGTTACCGTGGCTTCGGCCTCCGGGTGGCGGTATCTTACCTTGGCTTTCACCTTGATGTCATGCTCGGGCCTGGCGGTGGCTATCCAGTTCAGATTGGAGGCTATCAGTTCGTCGCCATAAGTCTGTTCTTTAGTACCCACCACCACGGCGTTTCGGTCCGGATAAATGTCAGTTACATATAAAGGCTCGGCGGCGGCTATCCCCAGCCCCTTGCGCTGGCCTATGGTGTAGAACATGAGTCCCCGGTGCTCGCCCACGGTGTTTCCCTGCCGGTCGAGTATCGGTCCCGGCTCGGCAGCTTCGGGGATATAGTTCTTCAGGAACCGGGGGTAGTCGTCATCGGGGATGAAGCAGATTTCCTGACTTTCCGGTTTGGTTGCCACGGGGAGGTTCATTTCACTGGCAATTTGCCTGACCCTGTCCTTGGTCAGATTTCCGATAGGAAACACGGTGTGGCTTAATTGTTCCTGCGTAAGCTGGCAGAGGAAATACGACTGGTCTTTCTGTGTATCTACACCCTTCTTCAGTAAATATGTTCCGGTCGCCTCATCCTGTTCTACCCTGGCATGATGCCCGGTAGCGATATAATCGGCACCCAGCTCCCTGGCTCTCTCCATCAGGGTGCCAAACTTAATATACCGGTTGCACAGGATGCACGGATTCGGTGTCCTGCCCAGGCTGTACTCCCGGCAGAAATCGTCAATAACCATGCGGGCAAAAACATCCCTCAAATCCATGACGTAGTGGGGTATACCCAGTTTATAGGCCACTCTCTTGGCGTCCTCTATGGCATCAAGACCGCAACATGTGCTGGAGTTGTGGCCATCATCCTTCTCAGCGTCTCGCGGATAGAGTTGCATGGTTGCACCAATGACGTCATGTCCCTCTTCCTTGAGCAGGGCCGCGGCTACGGAAGAATCAACGCCCCCGCTCATACCTGCTACTACCTTCACTTTTTCTCCCTGTATTTATATTATGGAGAAGATATAGCCCAGAGTCAAAGACACAACGCTTATGACGGCCAGGTAAACCAGCAGAATGTGACCGCTGAATTGCTTTCTCAAAACCAGGATGGTGCTCCAGCTGGTGACCGGGCCGACCATAAGCAGTACCATGCTGGCGCCGATATTCATGCCCTGTTCGCGAAAAGCATGGACCAGCGGGACACTGGCCGTGGAGCAGATATACATCATAAGCCCGAAGATAAGGCTGAACGGATAGCCGAGGCCGCCGCCGAAGTAGTCCCCGATAAACTTTCCCACCGGGGTAATCGTCGCCACCAGCGCCGCCAGTACCAGACCCAGCAGCAGCTCAGGCCCGATTTCCTTGGGCATATCCACGAAGGCATATTTGAAGACATGCTTCAGCCGATGAGCCATTTTTTGACGGGGAGTTACCGCGGCTTCTCCCTGACTGCTTTCAAATGTTTCCTGGCAGTGTGAACAGCAGAAATAGAAAACTTCCCCGTTACGTTCTGTCTTAAGGGCCGTATCGGTTTCCACCTGCATCCCGCAGACCGGGTCCGTAGCCAGTCCACCCTGAGCGAACGAGGATTTTGGCTGGGCATGGAATAGGTTGCCGATGGCGCCGATGATTAGCCCCATTACGATAACGGCGAAGAAGATGTAGACGGTGAACTTCAACCCGAGCAGGCTGTAGCAGACCAGCAGCGCCGGTAATGAGGTAGCCGGTGTTGCCACCAGGAAGGCCAGGACTGGCCCCAGTCTGGCCCCTTTCTGATAGAGGCTGATGGCTACCGGCAGGGAACCTATGCAGCAGATAGGAAGAATCGTCCCGGTAATTGTAGCGTAAATGAGCGGCTTCAAGCCTTTTCCGCCCAGGTGTCTCTCCACCCAGCTTGTAGGGACGTACTCGTTAATCACGCCGCTCAGGAGAAATCCTATGGCCAGAAAGGGCAATACCTCAACGAGGTAATCCTTAAATGTGATTAGGAATTGGACAATCACTGCTTACTCCTCGTCCTGACGGATGAGCAGACTTTAAGGGGCTCTGCCGCTTGCCTGATTTACAGTAGTTCGCCAAGCTCTTCTTGAGATAGCAGAGGGCTGTTGTAGCCGCAATTCTGGCAGTTCAGCCTTAGTTCGAGAAGCTGCGCACGGCCGGTCAGGCGCAGTCGCTTCCCGCAGCCGGGGCACTCTTTAGATGTTGGAAACATATCTACTCGGCAGCCGCAGCTGCTGTCCGAACAGCAGCTCGTATTTTCGGTCATTTCAATGCTCATTACTTCAGTTTCTCCAGGGCAATTTTAGCCGCCGCTTCTCCGGATAAAAACATGGAGCCGAAGGTGGGGCCCATTCTGGGCAGCCCGTACACGGTTCCCACCGCCATGCCGGTCACAATCAGGCCGGGATAAGC
>JAUWYU010000018.1 GCA_030615655.1 Dehalococcoidia bacterium | reverse complement strand
GCAAATCAGGAGGGTGATGGGGGCAACCGACCCGGCTAAAGCCGAGGCGGGAACGATACGGAGCGACTTCGGCGTGGATATCCAGCGAAACTCGACACATGCTTCCGATTCGGTAGAAAATGCCGAAAAAGAGATAGAGCTGTTCTTTTCTGAGGGGGAGATTTTTTGAACACTGAGTTTCGGGAGAGGTTAGCCATCCGCTAAAGGCAAATAGAACAATACAGTTTATTGAACTCTGAGTACCGGCCTGGCTTCGTGCCATAGCTCGTCAAGCCGGTAGTATTCCCGCTCCGGGGCGCCGAATACATGCACGATAACATCACCGTAATCGAGCAGGAGCCACCCTGAAGCTGTCGTGCCCTCATGGTGATGCGGTAAAATGCCTGCCTTCTTCAGGCTCTGCCCGATTTCGTCATAAATAGTGCGGATCTGCCTGTCGCTGTCACCGGCGCAGATAACAAAATAGTCCGTAAAGCTGCACAGGTCGCGGACATCCAGCAAAACGATATCGCTGGCCTGCTTGTCACTGGCCACATCGACGGCCTTACGGGCTACTTCTATTGCTTCCAGCCTTCAAATCCCCGGTAATAATACTTGCTTTATTATTATATCACAGTTACCAAACAAACCAACTTTCTCATAACGAGAGAATTTGATATAGTATGGGAGTATACGTAGTAAATCAGTCTGAGGCTTCAATGACGAGCGAGAAGGGAGAACCGAAGCACCATGTCACCTATCGAGGAAATCAAAGACGGCATATGCTATATGTGCACGGCGTCCTGCCCGACCAGAATCCATGTCCGCAACGGTAAAGCCGTACAGATTGACATCGCCGACGATAATGCCGCCCAGTGCCCCCGCTGGAAAGCACAGCTGGACTTTGTCTACCATCCCGACCGCCTGCAATACCCGATGAAACACACCGGGGAGAGAGGAAACGGCTCGTGGGCACGCATCTCCTGGGACGAGGCACTTGACACCGTGGCCGATAATTTACAGAAGGCTAAAGATAAATACGGAGCGGAGTCGGTGATTTTCTGGGTTGCCTATACCAAGGAGCCCCGCCCCTACTTCCACCGGCTGACGCATGCCTTCGGCTCGCCCAACTACTGCACCGAGAGCAGCAACTGCTTCTCCGGTACCTGGATAGCCGCCGACCTGACCTACGGCCCGGATTACGGCATGCTCGCGGCGCAGAGCAGTAGAGTCGACCTGGCATCCAAGTGTAAGATAATATGGGGCACAAGCATAGAGAACTCACACCCTCAGGTATGGCAGGAACATCTGGAAGCCCGAGAGAAAGGCCTTAAGCTTATTGTTATTGACCCCCGCCGCACCACCATCGCCGACAGAGCCGATATACACCTTCAACTGCGGCCGGGCACCGACGGCGCCCTGGCGCTGGGCATGATGAATATAATCATCAACGAAAATCTACATGACGAAGAGTTCACGGAGAAGTGGACAGTCGGCTTTGACGACCTTAAAAAGATGGTCGGGGAATATCCTCCAGAGCGCGTGGAACAGATAACCCGGGTGCCCGCCGCCAAAATCAGGGAGGCGGCCATACTATATGCCACCCAAAAACCGGCTAAAATAGGCATGGGAATCAATAGCACCACCCATCATGCTAACGGCGTGCAGAACCACCGGGCTATAATTCTGCTCCCGGCAATAACAGGCAACTTTGAGGTGGACGGCGGCAACAGAGGGATGCCTTCCGGTCAGCCAACAAATGATATCACCCTGCACAAGCGAGTGGCTGATATGCCGCCGGGGGTGGGGTCAATAAGGTTCCCGATATGGACGAAACACTACCGCGAGATGCAGTCCAATGCCATAGTTGACCAGATTGAGAGCAGCGACCCTTACCCTATTAAAGCTCTCTTCTCGGCAGGACTGAATATACAGTTTTTCCCCAACTCGCACCGGATTGTAAAGAACTTTAAAAAACTCGACTTCATCGGCGTCACCGAATACTTTGAGACGCCCGGCACGCAGCTTGCCGACATAGTCCTTCCCATCGCCTCATGGCTGGAGCGTCCTATACTATTGCCGGATTATAGAGGTTATGTAAAGCTGATAGAGCCAGCCATAGAGTCGATTGGTGAAAGCTGGCCAGAGTGGAAAATCTACGCCGAACTGGCCAAGAGACTGGGCTTCGGCGACCTGTTCTGGGACGGCGACTTTGAGAAATGCGTCAACTATATACTTGAACCACTAAACATAACCTTTGAAGACTTAAAGCAACGTCCTGAGGGTATAAAGCGTCCATTGCTCGAAAGACCAGAGAGATACTACGAAAAGGCAGGGTTTCAGACCCCCTCCGGCAAGGTGGAAATCGCCTCCAGCACGCTGGCGGAACATGGCCTCGACCCGCTGCCGTCATACAAGGAACCCGTGGAGAGTCCGGTAAGCCGACCCGACCTGGCGGAGTCCTATCCGCTAGTGATGACCTCGGGGGCAAGAGTGATAGCCTACACTCATTCGCAGTTCCGAAATATCGATAAGCTGCGGAACTTAATGCCGGAGCCGCTGGTAGATATAAATCCGGCTGATGCCGAGGTCCGGGGGATTCATTCGGGTGACACGGTAACGGTCAGTTCACCCAGGGGCAGCATCAAGATGAAAGCCAATGTCACCGATACCATACCGGCCGGTGTCGTTTCTATGCCGCACCACTGGCCCGGCGAAGCTAACGTAAATTCACTCGTCGATGACCGCACCCTCGACCCAATTTCAGGTTTCCTTCCCTGCAAATCACAGCTCTGCCAGGTCGCCAAGTGCTGACGGCAAAACCCAATCATAAGAAATAATAGACCATGCTATTTCGTATAACATTCGGCTGGCATTTTTACCGGACAGGCCGTTCTTTAGATAAACTTTATGAAATCTTTATGAATCTTTACGTATCTTTAGACGATTCTTCATAGCACACCAGTATTCTTAAATAGGGGATAACTTGTATATTTCATTAAGGGTTAACCCTTAATGATGGAATACATGCAGGCTAAATGGCTATGCTAAAAGTGTGTGCGCAAATATGCAAAAGGACAATCCAGCTAGTCCCGTTTGTCCTGATACTGGCGTTTATTACCGGCTTTATCGGGCCGGGGGTGGCCAAGGCTGACCCCGGCTGGCACCACTCCGACTGGGACTACCGGAAGCAGATAACGATTAACAGCTCCAATATCAGCGGCAGCGCTAACCTGACCAATTTTCCGGTGCTTATAAGCATCGTCGACAGCGACCTCATCACCAAGGCCCTGAGCAGCGGCGATGACATCATCTTCACCACGGGCGACGAGGTAACCCAGCTCTCACACGAGATTGAGAGCTTTGACGTAAGCACGGGGAACCTGACAGCGTGGGTCAGGATACCCAGTCTTTCGGCTACAGCCGATACCAATATCTACATGTACTACGGCAATAGCAGTGCCACTAACTCAGAGAACGCCACCGATGTCTGGAACGTCAACTACATGATGGTGCAGCACCTTGAAGAGACCTCGGGCGGCGCCAATGCTATAACCGATTCCACCGCAAACAGCAATAACGGTACTGATATTAATAATCCTACCTTCGGAGCTATCGGTCAGCTAGACGGCGCCATTTCTTATAACAGTACCAGTCAACAGTATATTAATTGTGGAGATAAATCTGATCTTGAGTTTGCGACAGGTGTTGATTTCACCATAGAGGCATGGATAATGACCAGCAGCACTGGAGTTAGAAAGGGAATTGTTGGTAAAAGGTCTGGCGGTGTCGATAATTGGGCAGGTTATGAAATAGAAATTGTAGACACTAATATCATTCGCGCGAGATTGAGACAAACGGGAGGAGCCGATGTAGACACCGTATCGTCATCTACAGTTACTGACGGTAATTGGCACTATATCGTTTTTGTAGCTGATAGAGATGGAAACGGACAAATTTATATTGATGGCTCTGCGGACGGCAGCGCTGTTGACATCTCAGGTCAAAATGGGAATTTAGTTAATTCCGATGACTTCTGGATAGCAAGAGATGCTGCGTCTGGTTACTTCGATGGCACCATTGACGAAGTCCGTATCTCAAACACAGTCAGGGGCGCCAACTGGATTAAGACCAGCTACAACAACCAGAACAATCCCGGCGATTTCCTTACATTCGGGCCCGAAATAGGGAAGTCTACGGTAACGACCAATGCCACTACCCTTGTTACCGAGACAACCGCCAACATCAGCGGCACGTTAAACGACGACGGCGGCGAGGCCTGCGAGTATAGCTTCGAGTGGGGGACAGCTCCCGGCAGTTATAGCGCTAACATATCCTGGACAGGCAGTATAACGAGCGGTCAGACCTTCAGCGAAAACATAACCAGCCTCAACAAGGGAGACGTGTACTATTATCGCGCCCGAGCCATGAACAATGCCGGCATCGATAATGGCTCCGAAAAGAGCTTCCTGACCAAGCCGGATGGGCCGAGCGACTTCACGGCTACCACCGCCAGCAGCTCCAAGATAAATTTGAGCTGGACAAAGGGAGTCGGCGCCGTCCGCACCATGGTGCGGGGCAAACAGGGCAGCTATCCTGCCAACAGAACCGACGGCTATCAGGTCTATTTCGGCACCGACGTCAGTGCTTCAGATACGAGCTTACTCCCCAGCACAACCTACTACTACCGCGCCTGGTCCGAGGTTACTTCCGGAGCCCTTCAGCAGTATTCCGTTTACTTCGATGCGGGTAACGCCACCACAACCAGCGGGGCACCCACAGCCGTAGGCGGCATAGTCCTTAAAGTCAACAAGGCATTGGTGCTGGCACCGTGGCTCATAATAGCCTTGATAACATCCTTCGTTCTTTTCCGGATTATCTTATACGTCAGAAAAAGGGTACGATACCGCAAGTCACTGCATTAATGCCAGCGTTCAACTTCAGGCAACTAACCTGAACCAAACCTTTTCAAACCTGACTCAAGTCTGTTATACTGGACTGGTTTCAGATAATCTTCCGACATTCAGAAGATAGTTCCATTAGCCATGCACCCGATAATAGAGCGAGTCAGAAGCGAAGGTCGAGTATTCCTGACCGAGATAGAGTCCAAGGAACTCCTGGGACAGGCGGGAATAGACGTAATCGACACCAGACTGGCCGTATCCAGGTCAGAGGCGGTCGAGATAAGCCAACAGCTCGGCTTCCCGGTGGTACTGAAAATAGCCTCGACGGATATCGTGCATAAGAGTGATGCCGGCGGTATCAGGCTGGGGCTGGAAACACCGGAGCAGGTAGAAAAAGCCCGGGATGAAATCCTGGCAGGCGCCACGCAGAAGTACCCACAGGCACGAGTCCAGGGAGTATCCGTACAGAAGATGGCCAGGCCGGGTATAGAAGTCATTATCGGCATGTCCAAGGACAAGCAGTTCGGCCCGGTGCTAATGTTCGGGCTGGGCGGGGTCTGGGTGGAAATTTTCGAGGACGTATCACTCAGAGTAACTCCAATTACCAGAAAAGACGCCCGCGAGATGATAGAGGAGATAAAGGGATACCGGATGCTGACGGGTTATCGAGGGCAGGAACCGGCTAATATATCCAGACTGGAAGACATGCTGCTGGCGGTCTCCGAGTTTGTGGAGCAAAACCCGGCAATTAAGGAACTGGACATTAACCCCGTTATTGCCTCCAGCGACGGCGCTGTGGCCGTCGATGCCAGGGTAGTGCTGGAAGACTCATGAGCGACAGAAAGGCGCGATTGGGAGAGTAGATGAACCTGAAGTCAATACTGGAGAGCGCTGTCGAGCACTTTGCCGATAAAACGGCGATTATCATGGGCGGGCGCCGGGTCTCTTTTGCCCAACTGGAAGAGGCTTCCAACAGGGTAGCCAATGCCCTGATAGAGATGGGAGTGAGCAAGGGCGACCGCGTGGCGACACTACAGGGCAGCAACCCGGAGTTTGCCGCTATCTTCTTCGGGATAGTGAAAATCGGCGGCATAGCCGTTCCCCTTGACTCCAGGTATGTAGCCGATGAGCTAGGCTGTATATTTCACGACTGCCAGCCGAAGGTGCTGGTAGCCGAGGACCTGCCCCTGGAATCTCTGCTCCCAGCCTTACCCCGGTTTGACTCTATAAAGCACGTGATAGCCTTTGACCACGAAAATGAGGGTAAATTCACCAGCTACCAAGAAATCATGGCCAGCAGTCCGGCAACAGGGGTCGACATCGATATAGCTCCCGACGATATCGCTATCATTTCCTATACCGGCGGGCCCACCCAGAACCCTCACGGTGTTGTCCTGTCGCACCGGAGCGCCTGTACCGAGTCAATCAACTCCGCCGAAGTATTCGAGCAGACCGATAAAGACGTGATGATGCAATTTGCCCTGCCCATGTACCACCAGTTCGGCCTGACCGCCGTGCTGCTGGCTTCAATATATAGAGGCAACAGCATAGTCGCGGTGCCGGGAACGGGGCGGTCCATCCACAGCTTCATGGAAGCCGTAGAGCGGGAAAAGGGCACGATGTATATGGGAGTACCCTATATTTACGCTCTGATGATTAACGTCGCCCGACGAGAGGATATACAGCACGATTTAAGCTCACTCCGCCTGTGTATCAGCGGCGGCGCTCCCCTGCCGGTCGAGATTATCAGGCTGTTCAAGGAATATTACGGCCTCAATATCCTCGATATCTGGGGTCAAACCGAGTCCGTCTCACATGTTACCGTCTCGCCCGTTGACGGCACAGGCAAGATTGGCTCGTCGGGCAAGCCCATGCCCTGCTGGGAGATAAAGATATTCGATGATAACGACAACGAACTGCCCCCCGACCAGGAGGGAGAGATAGTCGTCAGGGGGCCGGTAATGACCGGCTTTTACAATAAACCCGAGGCAACGGCAGAAACAATTCGAAACGGCTGGCTCCATACCAGCGATATCGGCAGGATTGATGAAGACGGCTTCCTCTTTATTACCGCCAGGAAGAGAAAGATGATTATCCTCAAGGGACAGAATATTTTCCCTGATGATATTGAAGGGGTCCTGGCCGCTCATCCCAAGATAGCCGAGGCCAGGGTTGTCGGGGTGCCAGACGTGATACGCGGCGAGACGGTCAAAGCCCTGGTCCGGTTAAAGCCGGGTGAAACGGCTACAGAACAAGAAATCCAGCAATACTGCCAGGGACGCATGGCCGACTATAAACTGCCGCGAGAGGTAGTATTCACAGATACGATGCCCGAGATAATTCCCAACTGGACCCGCCCGGAAAGTCGGGAAGTACCCGAGCTCAAGCTCGAAGGAACAGGCTAGAGTTCCAGAGCACAATCACGCCATAACCGGCTACAGCAATCCACGTGGCAATTACGGCCACTCTAGGATACCGCTTGTAAATGTCCCATAGAATGAAGGCACACAGCAGGGCACCCGCCGCCTTCAGTATGATAAAACCAACATCACCCACCAGGGGCTGTAAAAGGGGATTGCTTTCCCGCGCCAGTCCCCCATCAATGAGAAACTTCGTCAGCAAACCATCCAGGATGACAAATACGATTAATATACTCAGTAGATATTTCATCTGCTCAACTAGATAGCAATATTCAGCGCCGACGGCAAGACACGAAAACGCGCCGGCACCTCCCCGAGAAGCTCGCCATCAGCCTGTAGCGGCATCGGCGTCATCGACCTTATCTCTATTTCTTTAGCCTTCCTCATGGTGACTTTGGGATGAGTCAGATGAGTGCCCTTATATATGCGCGGCAACGAGAATAAGAGGTCGGGTTTGCTTATGTCGCCGATAATCAACACATCGAGCAGCCCATCGGAGAGGTCGGCATCGGGTGCAGTGAACATACCGCCACCGCCGTACCGTCCGTTATTCATAACGACCGTGCAGACCCTTCTCTCGACTTCTTCGCCATCAACCATGAGGGATATATCCCGGTTCCTGTAGGCCAAAATGGTAGTGAGTGTTCCAAGTAGATAGGAAAGCACACCGCCCAAGGCTTTAAACTGCTGCGTGGTGCGCCTGACGATTTCAGCATCAAAGCCCATGCCGGCGAAGTTTACAAAGAGTCGCTTCTTTTCATGACCATTATTCGAGTATTCAACGACACCGAGGTCAACGGTGAGCTTCCTCGGCTGCAAAAAACACCGGCAAGCTTCCTCATATCGACGAGGTATACCCACAGTACGAATATAGTCGCTACCAGTTCCCGTGCTTATGATGCCCAACAGGGCATCTCCGATGTTGCCGGCTTCATACAGACCGTTGACAATTTCGTTAATAGTACCGTCGCCGCCTACCGACACCACCATCTCATATCCCTTCTCAGCCGCAGATTTGGCCAGCTCTATGGCGTGGCCGGGGGCCTCGGTCATATCATGCTCAAACCGGAACCCGTGTCCCTTGAATAAGTCCTTTATCTGCGGCCATAACCGGGCCGTCCTGCCGGCACCGGCGACCGGATTAACAATAACTTTAGCAAATGATGATTTCAATATACTCCTGCGCCAGGGAGTTATATGCGCCAGCTATTTTTCAAGAGTATAGCATAATACAAGTTATAAAAGTATTAAAATCACATTAAATTTTCATAAAGTAATATTAAGAATCACCTAGCTCCACTCGGCGGCACCTGCCCAGACTCGCGCCATTTCCTGAGCCAGAAGATGGTGCTCCGGCTTTTTCAAGCCAGGGTCAATCTGAAAGAAATTTATCGCCTCGCTCCGCGCCATCTCCAGCAAAGCCACATCGGAGAGCTTCGCCATACGCAGGTCGGGCAGTCCGCTCTGACGCGTGCCGAAAAACTCCCCCGGACCCCTCAACTTTAAATCTTCCTCGGCCAGCTGAAACCCGTCCTGGACGTTCTCTATTATGTCAAGTCGTTCCCGGCCAACCTCAGAAGGGTTCTCCGCCAGCAGCATACAGTAGCTCTGCGCCTGCCCTCTCCCTACCCGACCACGGAACTGGTGCAACTGGGAGAGTCCGAAACGGTCGGCGCTCTCCACCAGCATCACCGTGGCATTGGGCACGTCAATGCCGACCTCTATAACCGGGGTGGAAACCAGAATATCCAGCTCACCGGAGCGAAACCTCTCCATTACCCCGTCTTTATCACCGGCCGACAGGCGACCGTGCAGCAAACCCAGTTTTAAATCTGGAAACACCTCCTGTGACAGGCGCTCATACTCAACCACCGCCGCCTGAGCGACAACAGCTTCCGATTCCTCAATGAGGGGACAGATAACGAAAGTCTGACGTCCCTCAGCCACCTGACGCCGCACAAAGACGTAAGCGCTTTCCCTCTGCTGCGGTTTGAGCCACTTTGTTTTCACCGCCTGACGTCCCGGCGGCAACTCGTCGATTACGGATAGGTCAAGGTCGCCATACAGTGTCAGCGCCAGAGTCCGGGGAATCGGCGTGGCCGTCATTACCAGCATGTGCGGATTGAATCCCTTCTCCCTTAGCGCCGAGCGCTGCTCAACGCCGAACCGATGCTGCTCATCTACCACGGCCAGTCCCAATCGATGGAACTCCACCCCCTTCTGTACGAGGGCATGAGTGCCGATAGCAATATCAATATCGCCTTCCTGAATCTGCTGCTGCAGCTCCCGCTTCCTGGCCTGATTGATATCGCCAATCAGCAGCGCCACTCTCAGGGGACGCGATGAAAGTCCGGAATAACTTTTCAGATACCCCTCCCCCTCCTCCTGCCCCACCCCGGACAGAAGCTCGCAGACAGTGACAAAATGCTGCTCGGCGAGAATCTCGGTAGGCGCCATAAACGCCCCCTGATAGCCATTAGCCGCCGCTATCACCAGAGCCGCCGTAGCCACCACCGTCTTGCCGCTGCCCACTTCCCCCTGCAGTAACCGGCACATCGGCCGCGACTCCTCCAAATCGGCAAGTATCTCCGTGAGAACCCTGTCCTGAGCTGCCGTAAGGGTAAAAGGCAGCGATTTTATAAACTCTGCCACTACCGGTCTCTTAATATCAAACGGGCTGCCCGGGCGACTCTCCTGCCAGTCACGTTTCTTGCTTATAACGCCCAGCTGGAGGAGGAAAAGCTCGTCAAAGGCAAGTCGAATCCTGGCTTTATCCTTGGTGGCCTCGTCTTCCGGGTAGTGAGCCTGGCTTATGGCCGTGGTCAGCTCCAAAAGGTCAAGTCGATTACGCAGCTCCGGCGGCAGAAAGTCGGTCACCTGCCCTACCCACCGGTCAACAAACTCCTTCATCAGCTTCCTGACCTGCCGCGGCCGCAGGCCCTGGGTCAGTGGGTAGACCGGGACCATCCGCGCGGTATGGACAAAATCCTGGCTTTCTACCGTCTCCCACTCCGGCGACTGAAAGACGTGCCGTCCCTTAAACAGGCTGACACGTCCGCTGAGCATTATCCTGGTATTAGTTGCCAGCTTCCTGGCCAGATAGGGCTGGTTAAACCACACTACCCGGATATTACCCGTCTCATCACCGACAATAGCCTCGGTGCCGCGCCTGCCTCCCAGCATGGACTCATGCGCCTGCCAGACGTTGGCCACTATAGTCTGCTCCTCCCCCTCGGCAAGCTGTGAGATGAACTTCAACTGGCTGTAGTCAAGATGACGGTGAGGAAAGAAATAGAGCAGGTCACGAACCGTCTTCACGCCCATTTTCCCGAATTTACCCGTCAGGCTGGTGCTGATACCCCTGACAACAGTAATGGGCGAATCGAGAACATGTCCGCCTGCCGGTGCAGGCGGTTTTTTCGCTTTCGGGGATACCTTTTTACCTGAGGGAGGCGCCGAAGGACTGGCTACAGGTAATCTGGTAACGCTATCCTTGCTTTCCACATTGTCCAGAAAGTCCAGGACATCATTCACCCACTGCCGGCGCTGCTCCCTGGTCATAACGGCATAGCTTGTGTTGAAAAGCTGACGGAAACGCTTGAGGAGCCTGGGTCCGACAGCTGACGCCACCGCCTGGTCAGACCAGTTACGCAGAAACCTGTCCAGGCCGCCGAATACCGCTGAATCCGTGTAATCGCGCTGCCGCTCAAGGTCAAGGATTTTTCGTAAAGGCCCGGAATCCATTTGATAATATCCCCGCCCCCATTATAGCCATAATTCGGTATGAAAAGCACGGATAAACTGCTGGTATATATAAGGGTCGATTTTTCTACCTCACCCCTTCAGGGGGATTATACAACTCTCCCCCTTTGGGGTGGTGGGGGGAAAGATATGAAATAAAGATATTTTACCTGCCTCACCCCCTTAATCCCCCTCTCCAAACTGGAGACAAATGAACCCCGCAAATTAATATGTTTGGAGAGGGGGAGGGATTTTTGAGACCCCGATTATATCGGGGCTCTCGCTGCGCACTCCCCTGTGACGGAAACGGCCTAGCCCAAGTATCAGGACGGAATAATATTTAGAGTAGCTGGCGCCCCTCTTCGCAGGCTACTCCCCTTGCGGGGTGGGGGGATAACTACGGGATAAGCCGAGGATGATACTGGGCGGTTTGGGTGGGAAAAGATAACAAATAAAAAGTGGCGGCGGGGTTGAGGTGGTGGGCAGAATCTGGCTTTGCTCGAGTTTCCGTTAAAACTTCTCGGGAGTCAAGTCAATACCGTCGCGGTAAATATTGGGGCCGAAGACAACATTCAGGGCGGCAACAGTAATTCCCAACTCATCAGCTATCGCGGGTGATATGTCGGAGACACTATCCGTAACAAGTTTGACCGGCACTATTCCTTTTATGCCTCCAGAAGCGACACGGCCAGAGCATTAGGACCGGCATGTACCCCGATAACAGGACTGATATCCGACCGGTAAATATGTCCTTTTTGGTAAATTGCACTTAAACGCTCGGTCATGGCATCGGCATCGGCAGGATTAGTGGTATGTTCTACGGCAAGCTGATCGATTCTGGGAACGTCGGCCACCGCATTATACAGGTAATCCATACCCGCACTTAAAGAACGCATCCGGGTCAATGGAGCCAGCTCACCGTCCTTCATTGTAAGAATCGGCTTTACCGACAGCATCGAGCCCAGGAGGCCCCGCGCCTTGCCGATACGCCCTCCCTTGGCCAGGTACTTAAGCGTATCGAAATAGATAACCATATGTGAACGAGACACAGCGCCAAGCGCCAGTCTGGTCACCTCATCCAGATTCGCTCCTGCCTGAACCGCTTTGGCCGCAGAAATAACTATCAGTCCCATGCCCATGGCCACTGATAGAGAGTCGACTATCTCAATGCGGCATTTCCCCTCAAATCCCTCTTTCGCCTGCGTTGCCGATTGATAGGTACCGCTGAGCTTACTGGATACAACAATAACGAGAATTTCATCAGTTTCCCTGGCCAGATTGTTATAAACCTCAGCGAAGTCATTGGGGGTCGGCTGCGTCGTCGAAGGAAAGGTAGACTCACTCACGAGCCGACGGTAAAACTCCTCGGTAGTTATTTCCACCCTGTCCCGGTAGATTTCTTCGCCAAAGCGGACATAGAGTGGCACCACGGTAATTCCCAGTTCGCCGGCCAGGTCACTTGTAATATCGGACAAAGAATCGGTAACTATTTTCACTGTCATAAAACACCACCTTTCTACTCAACGGAAATGATATAGCTATAGTGCGGCTGACCGCCCCGAATCACCTCGATTTGCAGTTGCGGATGCCGCTCCGTTATGCTGGCACCAATCTGCTCGGCTTCATCCAACTCGATATCATCCCCGTAGTAAATAGTAACTACTTCCGCTTCACCCAAATCCAGCCTGGCCAAAACCTGATTAATAACATCCAGATTGCTGTCGCCCACCGCCACTAGGTCGCCATCCACCAAACCGATAGGCTGCTTGCGCTTAATCTTCAAGTCGTTTATCCTGGAGGAGCGCACGGCGCGGGTAATCTCGATAGACCTCACCGATGACAGAGCCCTGGCCATAATATCGGCGTTGGTTTTAAAGTCCGCCTCATAGTCAAAGGCGAGAAGCGCCACCACCCCCTGCGGAATCGTCTCGGTCGGCACTACGACGACTGATTTCTGAGTTAAAGACTGTACCTGGTTAGCGGTAAGCACGATGTTCTTATTGTTGGGTAGAAGTATGACTTTTTCCGAAAATGTCGATTCTACCGCCTGGAGCAAATCCCTGGTGCTCGGGTTCATCGTCTGCCCCCCGGGTACAACAGAGGCCGCCCCCAGGCTGCTAAAGACATCAGTAAGGCCGTCTCCCGAAACTACGGCGATAACGGCTGTCTCAGTCACGGGCATCCTGTCTTTCTGCATCTCCAGGAAGTCCTGATGTTGCTCATCCATATTCCGAATACTCACCTGATGCATGGTGCCCAGCTTGGTAGCAAAGCGGACGATAGCGCCCGGGTTCAGCGTATGAATATGAATACGCACGGTGGAGTCATCGCCGACCACAATCAGGGACTCACCCTTCTTTTCCAATCTCTTTTTAATATCATCCGGCTCCAGCTTCTCTCCCTTCAGCATAAACTCCGTGCAATAGCCATAGGGCACCTCTTCGATACCGACTGCCTGCGACAGCGACACGGCATACGGGAGTTCACTGACAATTATCTGGGGCTTACGCAGTCGCATCAGCTCCGTTTCACCTCTAAGGTAGCGGAGAGCACCATCCAGAATCGTGTAGAGGCCCTGCCCACCGGCATCGACCACCCCCGCATCCCTTAAAACCTTGAGAAGACTGGGCGTATTAGCTACAGAATCGCCGGCAGCGTTAACTGTGGCTTCCATAACGTCTATGATATCATCGTTACCTTCAGCAACCTGCGCCTGAGCTGCTGCCGCCGCATCTTTCATGACCGTAAGTATGGTGCCTTCAACGGGGTCGCTCAAAGCTCGATAGGCAACCAGCGTCGACTGCTGCAAGGCGCTGGCCAGTTCGGCGGCGGTAAAGGACTCCTTACCTTCCAGGTCCTGTGCCAGGCCGCGCCAAATCTGCGACAGAATGACCCCGCTATTGCCGCGGGCTCCCATAAGAGCACCCTTAGCCATAGCGTGAGCTACACCCGAGGCGCTGTGGTCGGGAGCCCGGTAGGCTTCTTCCATAGTAGAACGCATGGTAAGCATCATATTAGTCCCGGTATCACCATCAGGCACCGGGAAAACGTTCAGGGCATCAATTTCCGCAGCACTCTTTTCCAGCCAGGAGGCAGCTGCCGAAAACATTTCTCTCAGGTCTTGCCCAGCGATAGATTTAACTTCGCTCATTCTGTACCATCCCTAACGGATTATTTTCTGGTTCAGACTCTGGCTATAAACGCCTTCCTTGCCAATCTCGATGCATTATGTTACTATGAATAGCGGGATATTGCAATAGTTTTACGAGAAAACTTAAGGAGATTCAAGATTGAAGTGCGATTTATGCGGTAAATCGCCGCAGTTCGGTCATAATATCAGCCACTCCAAACGGCATACCAACCGCCGCTGGCTGCCTAATATTCATCCCGCCACCATCACTATAGACGGCCAACCAAAGCGTCTCAACCTGTGCACCAGGTGCCTGCGCACCCAGCATAAGGTCATTAAAACCGTTTAATTCTCTTCTAAGCCAGCTGCCTCCTGCCGCTTATCCAGATGCTCAAGACGAAACCGACCACTATGTACATTACCATTCCCCACGCCGCCAGCCCGATGTCCAGCGGCTCGAAACCCTCCATCATACCTCCGAACTGCCCGCCACCAAAGCCCTCCATGAATACCTCCATGCCGCCGTAAACTAAGGCAATGCTGTCACCCTGAGCCGAGATAAGGAACCAGTAGGGGTTGCCGGTAAAGGCGAGGACACTCTCGATAATCCCGGAAATGACCATGACAAAGACCAGCGTTATCACGGTGGCGCCCATGGCACCCTTGGATACCGAACTGAAGAAGAAGGTCACCGAGAGAACACCGGCGGCGTAAAGCAGGCACAGCCCGAAAGACTTAATCATCTCGACGGGGACTTCGCCGTAAATCCCCAGGAGGGAAAAGGCGATAATGGCGTAGGTGAAGATAATGAGCAGCGCCACCGCGATATAGCTCGCCAGGTATTTACCCGTCCACAGCGTCAGCTTCCTGACGGGGTTGGTAAAGAGCATGAAGCCGGTCTTACCCTCGAACTCCCCGGCGATAGCGTCCCCGGCGAAGAAGATGGCGCCAATAACTGCCAGGCCCGGACCGATTGTAAGTACGGCCGCCATCACCAACACACTGTCCGGGTAGCCGTCGGAAAGCGTGGGAATCAGGATGAGCACGGCCGCCTCGGCCAGCAGCGCCAGACCGAGAATTACCCACAACCGCTTTCTGCGGATATGCTTCAGGAACTCATAGCTGATGACGACTCTTAATTTCTCGAACTCACTCACTGGGCCCTCCCGTCAACTGGAGGTAGGCCTGCTCCAGTGACTGATATTTTTTCTCCAACGCCGCAATGCTGTCGTAGGCAAGCAACTGCCCGTTGTTTATTATCGCCACCTGATTACATATCTGGGAGACCTCTACCAACTGGTGCGAGGCGAAGAAAATCGTCTTATCCCTGCCCACTCCCTCGATTATCTCCCGAAATTCCACCACACCCCTGGGGTCGAGCCCCAGAGCCGGCTCGTCCATGATTAAAATCGGCGGGTCGTGCAGCAGGGCCTGCGCCAGGGCGAGACGCTGCTTCATCCCCCTGGAAAACTTTTCTATTTTGACATTGCCCCACTTCTCAAGTTTGACAAGCTGGATTACTTCCTTTATCCGGCGCTTCAAGTCCTCTCTCTTCATGCCCCGGAGCCTACCGAAGTAGCCGAGGGTATCTTCGGGTGTGAGATAAGAATAGAACTCCGGTGTCTCAATGATGGCCCCGATTCCGGAAAGCGCCTGCACCGGTTTTACCACGATATCGACGCCATTAACATAAGCCTTGCCGGAGGAGGGGCGGATAAGACCGCACAATATCTTGAGGGTCGTGCTCTTGCCGGCGCCATTG
>JAUWYU010000166.1 GCA_030615655.1 Dehalococcoidia bacterium | reverse complement strand
CCCATTGACAGCCGTTTATTTATATTGCATAATATGGCAAGTATAAGATTTTATGAAAAGAAGGTCAGGTATTAATGCTCAAGATTAGACTGCGGCGCGTTGGAGCCAAGAAAAAGCCCAGTTACCGACTCGTAGTCGCTGATGTTCGGGCACCCCGCGACGGGGCTTTCGTTGATATTATCGGTCATTATGACCCCATGACCGACCCGGAGACAGTAGTAATTCAGGAGGAGAAAGCACTGCACTGGCTAAGTCAGGGCGCTAAACCAACGGATACCACTGCCAGACTGCTAGGCAAGGCAGGTATTCTGGAAAAGTTCAAACTTGCCAAGGAGAAATCATGAAAGACCTAGTGGAGTACATCGCCAAGTCAATCGTCAATGAACCCGATGCAGTGAACGTTGAAGAGGAAACGAATGATGAAGGCATCACGCTGAAGCTGACCGTCGCCGATGACGACAAAGGCAGAATCATCGGCAAGCAGGGCCAGATAGCCCAGGCCATGCGCACCTTGCTCAGGGTAAAAGCAGCTAAAGCCGCCACCAGAGTCAGACTCGAAATTATGTAAAAGAGTCCCCGGCAGCGCTCTACTTCTCCGGAGATGGGGAGACAAATTTTTATCCCCCCTTTATAGCTTGCGCCTCTCAATCACGAGATGCTCAGAAGTTGTGGTACTTTGTGTGGATATTGAGCCCACTCAGAACAACCCTCTACCCGAAGGACAATACTATCATCACCGGATTATCGGACTGCAGGTCCGCACAACCCAAGGCGACCTTATCGGCACCATTACCGATATTCTCACCGGGAAAAGCAACGATAATTATATCGTCCGGGGCACTAGAGGAGAAATCCTTATCCCCGCCATCGAGGACGTCGTCCAGTCCATTGACCTCAATAAAGGCATCATCACCATCGAACCTATCGAAGGACTTTTAGAACTCAATGAAAAGAAGCCGCCGGATTAACCTGCGTGCACCAGCTTAGCATAATTCTGGTGATTTGATTATTACTCCTAAGCGTCAATAACTTAATCAGGAGGTCTATTATGCCAGATGAACAAACCTTCTATTCGGATGATGTGGGAGTAAGAATAACCAATACGCGTGCGATTTTTAATAAAACTACGTATGCGATGGCTAATATCTCCTCAATACGAACCGAAGAGACGCCACCTAAAAGAGCCGGGGCAATCTGGACAATTTTTATAGGTGTAATTCTATTTATTATTGGCTTAAGAGTAGATATTGTAGGATTGACAATTGCCGGCGTAATAATTCTCTTACTAGGTATTTTGTGGGTATGGAAAGCTTCTGGTGAATATCATATCATGATTACATCTGCATCCGGTGAGACATCAGCGTTAGAATCAAAAGACAAAGGGTATATTGATAAAGTAGTTCAGGCTATGAATGAAGCAATAATACACAGAGGCTAATTAATATAAATAGGCTTGTTTCTAATCTTACTTTTGAGATAATACGTTTCTATCCCTGAATTTATAGCTTCCGCCGCCGCTTTATCTTCTCCGCCACCGTTAGCCGTGCCATCGCCCTCTGCAGTGATGCCTCTATCCTGGCCGCATCCACGCCGGGGGCGCCCCTCTCTGTCAGCCTCTGCTCGGCCCGCTGCTTGGCCGCCTCGGCGCGTTCCATATCGATTTCTTCGGCTCTCTCGGCGCTGTCCGCCAGAACGATAACTCTGTCCGGCCTCACCTCCAGAAAGCCGCCGGAGATAGCCAGGGTGTCCTCCTCCCCACCCCTCCTCGCCACCAGTTCGCCTGCCTGCAGGATGGTCATTAGCGGGGCATGGTGCGGCAGTATTCCCAGCTGACCTTCAACGCCGGGAGCAATAACCGCATCCACGTCCTCGGAATAAACGATGTGCTCGGCGGTAACGATATCAAGCTTCAAGCTAGACATTAGCCTCGGCCCCCATGCTCTTGGCGGCTTCCACCACCTCTTCTATGCCGCCCACCATATAAAACGCCTGCTCCGGCAGGTCATCGTACTTGCCCTCTAAAATCTCCCCGAAACCGCGCACGGTATCCTCAACCTTGACATACTTCCCGGCTCTGCCTGTAAAGACCTCGGTGACGAACATCGGCTGCGACAGGAACCTCTGGATACGGCGCGCCCTGGATACGGAAAGCTTGTCTTCCTCGCTTAGCTCTTCGATTCCCAGGATGGCGATGATATCCTGCAGGTCCTGGTAACGCTGCAATACCCGCTGCACCTCGCGGGCGACGCGGTAATGCTCCTCGCCGACGACGTTGGGGTCCAGAATGCGGGAGGTCGATGTCAGCGGGTTTACCGCCGGGTAAAGCCCCTGCTCGGCGATGGACCTCTCCAGCGCCACCACGGCGTCAAGATGCCCGAAGGTGGTCACCACGCCGGGGTCGGTATAGTCGTCGGCAGGCACGTAAATAGCCTGGAAGGAGGTAATCGAGCCTCGCTTGGTGGACGTAATCCTCTCCTGCAGCTCGCCCATCTCCGTGGCCAGTGTCGGCTGGTAGCCCACCGCCGACGGCATGCGCCCCAGCAGCGCCGATACCTCCATGCCCGCCAGCGTATAACGGTAGATGTTATCGATAAACAGCAGGACGTCCTGGTTCTCGACATCGCGGAAGTACTCCGCCATGGTCAGCCCGGTCAGTCCCACCCGCAGGCGTACCCCGGGGGGCTCGTTCATCTGCCCGAAGACCATCACCGTCTTGTCAATCACGCCCGACTCTTTCATCTCTTTCCACAGTTGGTTACCCTCGCGCGACCTCTCTCCGATGCCCGTAAAGACGGAAAAACCGCCGTGCATCGAGGCAATATTACGGATAAGCTCCATGATAATAACCGTTTTGCCTACCCCCGCCCCACCGTAGGCGCCTATCTTACCGCCCTTGGTAAACGGCGTTATCAGGTCAATCACCTTGAGACCTGTCTCCAGCACCTGCATGCTGGTCTCCTGCTCCTCGAACGAAGGGGGGAGCCGGTGTATCGGCCAGCTGTCGTCGGCCTTAACCTCACCCAGATTATCCAGAGGGACCCCCATCACGTCAAAGAGCCGTCCCAGCGTGGCTTTGCCCACCGGCACCCTGAGGGCTGCCCCGGTATCCACGGCTTCAGCGCCGCGCTCCAGCCCGTCGGTAGGCGACAGCGCCAGGCACCGGACCCAGTTGTTCCCCAGGTGGTCCTGCACCTCGAGCACAATCTTGCCGCCGCCGCTATCAATCTCGATAGCGTTGTAAAGCGCCGGCAGTTCATCGGGCGGAAATTCAACATCCACCACCGTCCCTATCACCTGAACCACTTTTCCCTTAGCCATAATAACCTCACAAATTATCAGTTTCTTCTGGTAAATTTACTCCAGGGCCGCCACCCCTCCGGTAATATCAAGAAGCTCCTTGGTAATCGCCTCCTGTCTTGCCTTATTATA
>JAUWYU010000200.1 GCA_030615655.1 Dehalococcoidia bacterium | reverse complement strand
AGCTGGGGCTAATCGGCTGCTGACGGTAGATTTGCATGCGGCGCAGATTCAGGGTTTCTTTAACATACCAGTGGATGAGCTGACCGCGCTTAATTTATTGGCTAATTACTTTGCCGAAAGAGATTTTGATGACTTGGTGGTGGTGGCTACTGATATCGGTATCACCAAACGGGCACGTGACCTGGCTGAAAAACTTAACGCGCCATTGGCGATTATGGAAAAAAGACGAGCGGGTAACGTTGACCAGGCGGAGACGCTCCATGTCATCGGTGAAGTAGAGGGCAGAGTAGCTCTCACTCTGGATGACGAAATAGACACGGCTGGCTCGCTGGTGGACGTTGTCTCCACTCTAAAGGAACGGGGAGTTAAGGAAGTATATGCCTGTTGTAGCCACCCGATATTCTCCGGTTCTGCTATTCAGAGAATAACTTCGTGTCCGGTGAAAGAGGTGGTAGTTACGGACACCGTTCCCATTAAAGATAATGAGAAATTAGATAAAATTACCGTTCTGTCGATGGCACCATTGCTGGGGGAAGCTATCCATCGCATTCATACCGGACTATCGATAGGAGCTATGTTTGAGTAAATCAGGTATGAATAAACCTAAGAAGATGATGGCAGTATATCGGGCAGTCGGTGAGGCAGAAGCCCGGATTATCAAGGGTATACTTGAAAGCCATGGGATAACTTGCTTCCTGAAATCAAATGCCGCACCTTCAGTACACATGTTTGCTGTCGATGGCATGGGTGAGGTCAAGATTATGGTCTGGGAGGGAGTGGCCGGGAAAGCCAGAGCGCTGATTGCGGGAGAAGGCAATGCTTAAATGGCTGAGCGGACTCATTGATTCTAATGAGAAAGAACTGAAACGTCTGCTGCCGATGGTGGAGCAGATAAACACGCTTGAGCCTGAGTTTGAGAAGCTCAGCGACGCTGAACTGCGGGCTAAGACGGATGAGTTTAAGGGTAGGCTTAAAGCCGGTAGCTCGCTTGATGACCTTTTGCCGGAAGCTTTTACTGCTGTGCGTGAAGCGGCTAAGCGGACTATCGGTCAGCGCCACTTTGATGTCCAGTTGATGGGAGGGGTTGTCCTTTACCAGGGCAAAATTGCCGAAATGAAAACCGGCGAGGGTAAAACTCTGGTGGCCACTCTTCCTCTTTACCTGAACTCACTTACCGGTCAGGGATGTCACCTGGTTACGGTTAATGATTATTTGGCCCGGCGAGACCCTTACTGGATGGGTTCGATTTACCATGCCTTAGGGGTAAGTGTCGCCAGCATTTACCCCCAGCAGACCCCGGATGAGCATCAACCATCCCGCCTTTATGACCCTGATTATGACTCGGGGGATAGCCGGTGGCGCCATTTCCGCCCCATTCCCCGAAAGGAGGCTTATGAAGCCGATATTACCTATGGCACCAGCAGTGAGTTCGGTTTTGACTACTTGCGGGATAATATGGTTATGGACCTGTCCCAGTGTGTGCAACATAGCTTAAACTACGCCATCGTTGACGAGGTGGACAATCTCCTGATTGATGAAGCCCGCACTCCACTTATCATCAGTGGCCCGGCGGAGGAGTCAGGGCAGATATATCAAGTGTTTGCTCGGCTTGTCCCCCGCCTGCGACTAAGCGTGGACTATGTCGTCGATGAAAAGGAACGGAACGTAAACCTGACCGATGTTGGTGTCAGTAATCTGGAGGGAATGCTGAGGAGGGAAGGATTATTAAAGTCCCCCAATCTATATGACCCGGTAAACTATGCCCTGACTCGCTATCTGGAAAGTGCCCTTAAAGCCCAGGTGCTGTTTAAGCGAGACCGTGACTATGTTGTCAAAGATGGTGAGGTTATCATTGTTGACGAGTTCACCGGCCGGCTGATGTTTGGTCGCCGTTACTCCGAGGGGCTGCATCAGGCAATCGAAGCTAGAGAGCATGTCAAGGTTCAGCGGGAGACCATGACC
>JAUWYU010000104.1 GCA_030615655.1 Dehalococcoidia bacterium | reverse complement strand
CAACAAAGGCCTCCACTCCGTCCATCACGATAAGGTCCGGCGAATACGCCGTATTAATCTCGGCAATCATCTGCCGCTGGTAGGGCGAGCTGTGCAGCTCGTTCATGTAGGGGTAGTCGCCTCCCGGCCCCAGGCCCGGCGGCACCATGCCCACGGAACACTTTAACGACAGCGTAAAGTGCCCGCCGAAGGCATGTGTCTTGAGGCAGCACGTCTGCACGATGGATTCCGCCTCCTGGTAAATCCTGGGAAACAGGAAGCCGTCTTTCCAGTGGCTGTCCTCGGGGCGTACCAGAACCCACCCCTCTGCCTCCATCTCCTGAAGGTTGACTATATCGAAGCCGAGTTCTTGAGACAGCTCGAAGACTCCCTTCTTCTCCATTACGCCTCGGGTAGTATCACCGGGCCCGCTGCGCTCGGCTACTGTAATACCCGTGGCTCCCATGTCCTTGAGGTTCATAATCAGTGAGCGCAGGGTATCGATATGCGTGGAGCCCGGGGCGGCATCGGCAGAATTAAAGTTAGGCTTGAGGACTACTGACTTCCCTCGTACCTGGTTAGACTTGAGCAAGGCAATAGCTCGGCTCACGCCTTCCGTTCGGTTTTTGGTATGCACCAGGCTTATCTTTGTCATGGGAGTCTCCTCTTTCCGCAGGCAGGATGGCACGAAGAAAGCTAGTAATGCCAGCCCTCCTAAGAACGTAATGCCCTTTAAGAACTCTCGCCGTTCCAATCTTGGCTTGGTAAAAAACAGGGGCTTCATGGACTATGTTAGAACGCTGACAAAGTAACTGTCAATATTAAGCGTAATAATGTAATCCAGGATATCTGGCATGGAATTACAACATGGGAGCCGAAGGCGTTTTTACTTTATCCTCTTCTGCACCTCGGCCCATGACGGCGTTATGAGAAAGCTCTCTTCCATATTCCCTATCATACTGACAAACTTGCCCATAGGCGCCGAGAAAGTAAATGTATTCTTGGGAACGAGAGGACGCGCCGAAACATCGAACATGCCGATTACTCCCCTGGGACTCTCCGAATCTCTCTCCAGATAAGGATACTGCACGATTGTAGAACAGCCGGAGCCGAACGGGGCCACCACCATGTTCTGCTCCACCTCGTCGAAGCTGGCCAGGGTGAAAAGACCCGAAATGACATCGGGCTCGGCAAAGAAGATGACGACCTCCGGGTGGTCGGATTCCTCAAGCTTGTCCCATCTCTTGAAGACTATGAAGCGGCCGGGAGCTTTGATTTGGGGCATGTGCTTCGCCGTGAATTCCTTAACCATCTCCGGCGACTTCTTATAGCGTTCGCCCTCCAGCTTCCCCGGAATCCCGCACGAGAGGAAATACTCAAAGTCGGGCATAATTGTGTCCGTAAAGCCGAGGTACCTTTTCCCTCCTGGACAGCCCACACCGTCGACATCGAAAGCTAGCGACCTGCCTTTCCGTACCTCGGCCAGTGCCCCGATGATGCACCTGTGTAAAGAGCCGGGCTCGACCTTTTCCGCATGTTCTTCTTCATCCGAGTAATAGAAGGTGATGGGCAATTCGGCATCGTTAAAGTATTTCTTCCAGAGAGTCAGAAATTTCTCTTTAGTAGCTGCTTCCATTATAATTACCTCCTTCATTTAACTTCTTCCCGTAGAAAACGAGGTTGTACGCGCCGACTTTACCGCGACGTGTTTCGGTGAAGCCGCATTTTTCGAAAAGGCGCCGGGCAGGAGTGTTATCTACCGTGGCATCGAGGCATAGTTCCGTGTATCCCAGTTCCCCGGCCAACTCAATAAGCCTTAATAAAATCGTTTTGCCGTACCCGCGTCTCTGGCAGTTACGTTGGACGCGGATTCTCTTGATTTCGCCGCGGGTTGCCGATACCCTTTTCAGAGCGCCCATGGCCACGATTTCATCGCTATCGGTGCCTACAAGGAATTCGCCGTTGTTATTGATGTAGATGCCTTCGATATCATCGAGGTCACTGTCGTAATACGGGTCTTCCGTGGTGCCGAACTGCGCCAGTCCGGCGTAGTGCAGGGCTTTAACGGCTTCTTTATCCTGTGCTTGATAACGGCGTATAGATATCAATATATTGCTCATTTTAACCGGATTCAAGAAGCAAACAGCGGGTATACATCAGCGATTTTTCCTGCGACATATACCCCGTGTAACCCCTGAAAAAGGCGGAGGCCGCTTGCCTTCTTTCTGTTCTTAATATATATTTGGATACACCACAAGTCAAGTGCTATTTGACTTCACTTGTTTCCCTATATACTTCGTAATATAATCGCCTTTAGGTTACATCATGTCTACTTCATTTATACAACTAGGACAGCATTGGATGAAATTCACAAGTTAACTTTCTCAATCAGAACGTCAGATTGAATATTCAAGTCTAGGAAATCAAATCTAATGGTGGAGACGGGAGAGAGTCGGTCTCTCCCTGTATATTGATCCAATTGAAATTAGAGACCATATTGTGTTTAACTAAGAGTAACTGATAATATCTGGGGAAATAAAAGAAGGAAATACAAATGACTGAAACAAAATATGGGAAATATTTCTTAAAAGAGCCCTGGGGAATAATTCACCCGGGTACTGACCCCCAGGCGCCGGTATACATAGGGATCGGGCAGAAGTCTCCCGTAGAAGGGTGGGATGAGCCTCTGACACAGGTCCTGCGCCCCATTTATAGACCCTTCAAAATGATACCTGAAGGGCACAGGCATGCCGTTGCCGAAATCCTGTATTTTATTGGTGGCGACCCGATGAATTTTAAAGAATTCGGGGCTGAGGTCGAGTTTACGATGGGTGAGGGTGAGGAAGCAGAAACTCATATTATCACAACTACCACATGGGTGTATGTCCCTGGGAACGTGTTGCATTGCCCTCTGGATTTTAAGAAGGTGGATAAACCGATTATGTTCGGGCATATTATGTTTGCACCCACTTTTGACTCAACCATTGTCGGCAAAAAGCCTTTTTAAGGAGTGAATGTCGTCAAGTTTTCTAGTCTTTCCTCTTGTATTCCGGTGAAAAGAAGAGGTCGTGGAAAAGGACGGGCTTTTTGGGGTCGTTGATTTTCTTGAAATTGAGAGGACAGTGATATAAACCGGCGGGTACGTATACCGTCGTGGCTTCGGTGATAACGAACTTCTCCAGGTTTTTCCCGTCCAGACTCAGGGTTAGTTCGACCTCCCCGCCCAGGTCGGGCATATTGGTGAGGTCTCCCCCCACGAAAATCAAAAACTGGTCGAAGTCGTGGGCGTGGCATTCCGATACCATCTCGAAGGGCTCGGTAATGGCCCACCAGCTCATCGAGAAGTTCCGGTTACCGAAGCCTTCGTTGCTGTGCAGTCCCAGGCGCGGCGCCGAAACCTCGGAGTGGGGTGTTTCTCCGGCCACGACACCTTTTCTAAAGTACTTTTCCAGTTCCGCTCTTGACATACCTCCGCCTCCTTCCTGAACGTATTTCTCGGGAATTATATCGTTAGTATACTTTTGTGTCCGTATTTATTCAAGAGGCCTATGACTGGTGCTTTGCTTTTATTTCCTCGTACAGGTTGTAGCTTTCTTTCATCATCTCCCGAATCGGCAGATGGTAGGGACACCTCTCCTCGCACTCGCCACAGTCACTGCAGTTAACGGCTTTCTCCATCAATTGTGGAATCCAGGGACTCTTGAGGTACCAGTCGGGCGGCAGGCGCTTGACGAATGAAGGGAATGTCATCAGCATTGATATCGCTATTTCCTCCGAGCACGGCTGGCAGTAATCGCAGCGGCGGCAGAACCTTGTCCCTAACTCTTCGGTCAGGCGTTTCATCTCTGCCTGCTCCGCGGCCGTCATTTCGTGAGGGCCCCCGAACAGCCCGACTATTTCCTCGATTTCGTGTATCTTCGCTATACCCGGTATCATCAAAATATCGGGAAACTGGAAGAGGTATTTGAAAGCTACGGCGGCGTTTTCCAGCATGCCCCCGGCCATCGGTTTCATATCGATAAAGCCCACATCGTATTCTCTACATAACGGCAGTAATTCGTCGGCGGGCTCGCAGGTGATGAAGTTGAAGGGGAACATGATGGTCTCGAAGTGTCCGGTTTTCACCAGCGTTTTGGCCATGTCCAGATGGTGTGAGGTAATGCCGATATGCCTGATTTTGCCGGCTTTTTTGGCTTCCACGAACACTTTATAGAGGCCGCCCTCGGGGTCGAGTATTTTATCTAGTGTTGCCTGGTCGTTGACACCGTGAAACTGGTACAGGTCTATGTAGTCGACGTCGAGGCGTTTCAGGCTGAGTTCGAGGTGTTGTTCGATGTCTTTGCGCGTCCGCCCCCCGGATTTGGTGGCTATGTAAACGTCGTCCCGCCGGCCTTTTATGGCCTTGCCGATGCGCTCCTCGCTGACGGTATAGCCGTTGGCGGTATCCAGGAAATTGACGCCCAGGTCGAGGCATCTTTTAATGATGGTCACCGCCTCGTCTTCGGTGAGCCTCTGGATGGGTATCCCCCCGAATCCAATTCGATTTACCATTAATCCTGTCTTGCCGAGTCTTATCTTCTCCAAGCGTGTCTCCTTTCAGGCGGACTCTGCCTGCTGGCTAGCTTCCATGCGGACTTTGAGCTCTTCGTAGAATTCTTCGGGCTCTTTACCAATCGATAGCTGCTCCATGGGGCAGATGCCCTTACCGTCCGGCCGCTGGATAAAGGGCACGATTTCGTTGAGGTGATAGGTGATGCCGTACCTGTCCAGTGTCTTAATGCCGAGCTCGCTGCCCAGCGGACTGTAAACCTCCCGGCAGTTCACCTTGACCGCGAGCAGGGCGGCGGCATTGCCCATGATTTTGTCGAATATCGTTACCGGCTGATGGCCGGCGCTGTGGTCGGCGATATATTCCATCAGTGGCAGCAGCCGTTCCTTGTCCGAGGCGAAGACCAGCGTGTGACCCTCGTATATCCGGAGCGTGTCATCGCCGGTCAGGAATTCGTTGAACAGGTGCGCATACATCGGCTAGTCTGACCGTTTCTTGAGAGTGTACCTGCTCGCTATCCAGAATATTGTCGGTATCAAAGCCAGCTGTATAAGCATGCCGGGCCAGGACAGCGCAACGGTGTGCCAGACGGCGGCAGAGGGAGTGGTGGCCGCGCCGAGGGGACTGTAGACGTTCCCCGAAGCGAACTGGACGACAATGACAGCTCCCAGCAGCGCCAGCCGCCCGCCTATTATGGCTCCCAGCAGCGCCCATACCACCCGCAGGTTGTATCTGTGGCGCAGCAGCCCGGCGACCAGTCCGTAAACGGCGACCTCCACGGCTATCTGGGGCAGGACCGTCAGCGCGGGCATCCCCGATACGAGATAGCTGGCAAATGGTGTGAGCAGCCCGACAATCACTCCTGCCTGCCAGCCGAAGCCCAGCGCGGCGATGAAAATAAAGATGTGCATGGGGAGATAGGTGGCGCCGGCCAGGTGGAACTGGTGAAAACCCCAGGGTGTTAGTACGCTGAGCATGGTGAAGACGGCGATGATGCCATAGGTGCGGGCATCGGTGAGCTTCAGCGTCAGTGGTAACGGCTGGGCGTTAATGGCGATTCTTCTAATCATGGATGACCTCCTTGTTGAGTCGGTTTAAGGCTTTTATAAGGGTGGCCTACTTGTTATGATATCTGGCTATGGTTGAAATGTCAAAATCCGGGAGCTAACGCTGTTGACAGGTGCCGGTATATAATGTATATATCAGGTGGTATGGTTGGTAAAGCTGGCGGTTAACGTTCAGGGAAGAGGGTTATCATGGGTTTAGGTTCTTTTTTAAAGAAGATATTCAGCCTTGGTGGCGAAGATGATGC
>JAUWYU010000017.1 GCA_030615655.1 Dehalococcoidia bacterium | reverse complement strand
GTTGATTAATCGGTGGCCACTTGCTGGCATCAAGCTCAGACTCCGACCCGTTTTAATAAAAATGCTGGACATCTACATCCGGGGCCTTGAACACGCTTGATTATAGTCTACCTTTTGGTGTGTTGTCAATTTTCTCAGCTTTGAGCGCTATCTGTCGCTGTGTTATAATTTTAATAAGGAAACGGCAGGACAATGATAGCACAACTGGAGATAATCGAAAAGCGTTATCAGGAAATAGATGAGAAAATGGCTCAGCCCGAGGTGGCGACTGACCTTAATCAACTACAGGCGCTGGCCAAAGAGAGAGCTTCCATCGAAAGTCTGGTGACGGCATACCGGGAGTACAAGGCAATCACCAGGTCATTGGAAGAGACCAAGGCCATGCTGGACGATAGGCTTGATGAGGAGATGACGGCCCTGGCCAAGCAGGAGATAGAAACTCTGGAAAACCAGCTCAATGGACTGACACAGGAGTTGAAGATGGCACTGCTGCCTAAAGACCCCAATGATGAGAAGGATATTATCACGGAAATTCGGGCTGGAGCCGGAGGCGATGAAGCCGCGCTTTTTGCCGCCGACCTCTTTCGTATGTACAGTCGTTATGCCCAAACTAGAGGCTGGCAGACCAAGATTATCAGTATGAACGAAAGCGGCATTGGCGGTTTCAAGGAAATCATATTCGAGATAAGAGGTAAAGGAGCTTTCAGCCGACTGAAATACGAAAGGGGGGTTCATCGGGTACAGCGAGTGCCCGTCACGGAATCCTCCGGCAGAATTCATACTTCTACGGCTACGGTGGCCGTCCTGCCCAAGGCTGAAGAGGTAGATATTGCCGTCAATCCTGACGACCTCAAGATTGACATTTTCCATAGCGGCAGTGCCGGCGGCCAGCATGTAAATAAGGTAGCCACGGCTATCCGCATAACTCACCTGCCCACCGGGATGGTTGTCGTCTGCCAGGATGAGCGCTCACAGCTCCAGAATAAGGCAAAAGCCATGTCAGTGCTCCGGGCACGGATCATGGACATGGAGCGGCAAAAACAAGATGAGCAGATAACTTCGGACCGGCGTTCACAGGTAGGCACGGGTGACCGCGCTGAAAAGATAAGAACCTATAATTTCCCGCAGGACCGGATTTCCGACCACCGCATCAATCTTACCCTTCATAACCTGCCCCGGGTTCTGGAAGGAGAGCTTGATGAGCTTATTGATGCTGTGGCTACCACCGAGCAAGCCAAACAGCTAGGGGAACAGGCAGTATGAACCTTAAACAGGCACTGGCTCATGCTCGCGGGGTTCTTGCGGATAATAATATCGACGATGCCTCTCTGGAAGGTGAGCTTCTCCTGAGACATGTGCTGGGAATAAACCGTACCCGACTTTACTTGGACCTCGAGGTTGATTTGAGTCCTGCACATGAGGAAACCATGAGACAACTATTCGAGCGCCGTCTGCGAGGCGAACCCTCAGCCTATATCACCGGTCACCGCGAGTTTTTTGGCCTCGATTTCCATGTCGAACATAATGTCCTTATTCCCAGACCGGAAAGCGAGCTGCTGGTAGAAAAGGCCATCAGCCTGGCTCGGAACCGCCCAATATCCATAGTCGCTGACATCGGCACTGGCTGCGGCTCTATTGCCGTAAGTCTGGCATTAAACATCCATGAAGCTAAAATTTACGCCACCGATGTATCGGCTGCGGCGCTGGAAGTCGCCAGAGTCAACTGCTGCAAGCACGAAGTTATAGATAGAATCTGCCTTCTGCAAGGCGATATGCTTGAGCCTCTACCCGAACCTGTTGACCTGATAGTAGCCAATCTGCCTTACGTAAGAGAAGTGGAATTGCCTCGAAGCGGTCCGTTAAGTTTCGAGCCGGTGCTGGCGTTGAATGGCGGACCCGATGGGCTGGCCGGTATAAACAGTTTATGCTATCAGGCAGGCAGCAAGCTTCGACCCGGCGGATGCATACTCCTGGAGATAGGGCAGGGGCAGGCAAAGGCCGTTACCGACCTTTTCGGCCAAATTTTCCCATCGTCTCAAATTGAAGTCACCAATGATTTAGCCGGCATAGAGCGGGTAGTTAGCCTGTGTTTGACATAGCGCCGATTATGATGATATATTGGTCAGGAATTTCCCGAAAATAGAATCCATTTAATCCCCGGAAAGAGCGAGTTTATAGAGATGAATATAATCGTTTGTATTAAACAGGTAATTGACCCCGAAGCGCCTCCAAGCAGCTTCAGGATTGACGCGGCTACCAATAAAGTCATGATGCAGGGTGCGCCTCCGGTAATTGACCCCTATGGCGAGTATGCGGTAGAGGCATCTTTAAAAATTAAAGCTACGCAGGGTGGCAAAATTACAACGATAAGCCTGGGTGATAACCTGCTTCGCGAAGTGGTAAAGAAACCGCTGGCTATGGGTGCTGACGAGCTTGTTTTACTTGAGGACGAGGTTTACATTGGTGGTGACAGCTGGTCGACAGCGTATGCTCTGGCTATGGCTATCAAGAAGGTTGGTGAATACGACCTCATCTTATGTGGTCGCGAAGCTTCAGATACCAATGCCGGTCAAACAGGTCCCGGCATCTCTGAGATACTGGGTGTGCCCTGCGTGACTCTGGCAAGGAAAATAGATGTTACAGACAGCACGGCCAGGGTAGAGAGGGTAACCGCTGACGGCTATGAGGTCATTGATGTGCCCCTCCCGTCAGTGATAACCGTAAGCAATGAAATTGGCGAACCCCGCTATCCCACTATAAAAGGGATTATGACCGCTAAAAAGATAGAACCCGTTATCTGGAAACCATCTGATATCGGGGTTGAGCCCTTCCATGTTGGTGATGCCGGACAACGGACTAGGATTGCTAGGCTATATCAACCGATTCTCGAAGGTGAATGCGAATTTGCCGAAGGAGAAAGTCCCGAAGAGGCAGGGGCAAACCTGGCCCTGAAGCTCAGAGAAGCCAAGGTATTATGAGTCCTGTTAACAGCTTCTTAACAATTCTGACTGATTATTAGGGAGATTAAGATTATGGCCGAGTATAAAGGTGTTGCGGTTTACTGTGAACTTACGGCTGGAAAACTGGTACCAATTAGTGCCGAAGGACTTGGTATCGGCAAAAAGCTGGCAGACGATTTAGGACAGGAATTATCCGCCGTGCTGGTCGGCAGCGATATCAGCAACCTGGCTCAGGAAACTGTTACGTATGGCGCTGATAAAGTATACCTGGTTGATGACCCGCTGCTTAAGGATTACCAGACGGATTCCTATGTCGCTGTGATGCAGAAGGTATTAAATCAAATAACACCCCGAATTCTCATTCTGGGACAGACTGATGTCGGGCGCGACCTGGCACCGAGACTGGCTTTTAGACTCGAGACCACGGTTACTATGGACTGCGTTGAGCTGGCTATCGACTCACAGTCAAAGCGGCTGCTGCAGACCAAGCCTGTCTATGGCGGTAACGCTCAGGCTGTTTTCACCAGTGATACTGACCCGCAGATGGTTACGATACGGACCAAAGCCATGACCCCGCTCGAACCAGATGCTTCGCGTCAGGGGGAAATCATTAATATAGAGGCGGGAGTGGAAGCATCGGCCATAAGGACCAGGATTGTGGATAGGGTGATGGAAGAAGTGGCCGGTATAAAAATCGAAGATGCCGAGGTGGTTGTCGCCGGGGGCAGAGGTATTGGTAGTCCTGAAGGATTCGGTCAGCTGGAGGAACTGGCAAAGCTGCTCAAAGGTGCCGTAGGTGCCAGCCGACCACCCTGCGACAATGGTTGGGTGCCGGATACTGTACAGATAGGTCTCACCGGCAAGATTATTGCTCCTGAAATTTATATTGCCGTGGCTATATCTGGCTCTAGCCAGCACCTGAGTGGCTGTTCTGGCTCCAAGAATATCATAGCTATCAATAAAGACGCTGAGGCAAACATATTCCGCCAGGCCCGCTTCGGTGCCGTCGGCGACTGGAAAAAGGTGTTGCCTGCCTTTACCGAAAAAATCAAAGAGCTTTTAGCTGCATAAAGATGAGCATAAGAGCTATCTGACTAGCCCTTACCGGCCTTTTCTGACTGTTTCTGAGCAACAATCCTCTGAGTGACTTGCGCCGGCACCTCTTCGTAATGGTCGAATTCCATGCTATACACCGCTCTTCCCTGGGTCATTGACTTCAGGTCAATAGCGTAACGCTGGACTTCAGCGAGCGGCACCTGTGCCTCGATAATATTACTATCACCCTCAGGGTTCATCCCCAGTACGCGGGCACGCTTGGTGTTGAGGTCACCAATGATATCGCCGGTGAGGTCGCCGGGAACGCTTACCTTAAGATTCATTATCGGCTCTAAAAGAATTGGCTGACTGTCGGACATCCCCTTTTTCAGGGCCTGCGCCCCTGCAATTTTAAAACATATCTCCGAAGAATCAACCGGGTGAAAGCTACCGTCATAAAGGGTTGCCTTTACACCTACTACCGGGTAACCGGCCAGCACACCCTCCTGGGCAGCTTCGACCACTCCCTTTTCCACGGCTGGAATGTAATTTTTAGGCACCGAACCGCCGACTACCCTGTTGGTAAACTCGTTGTCACTGTCTTTCGATAATGGCTCCAGTTCCAGCAGAACATGCCCATACTGGCCGTGACCTCCGGACTGCTTCTTGTGCTTGTATTCAGCCTTGGACGGTATTGTGATTGTCTCCCTGTACGGGACCTTTGGAATGGCCAGCTCCACATTCACTCCGAATTTACGCTGCATCTTCTCGGCTGCCACGTCAAGATGAGTGTCGCCCATTCCGGAAAGGATGGTCTCAGCAGTACTCAATTCACGGCGTACCCGTAAAGTGGGGTCTTCCTCGGCCAGGCGTGATAGAGCTGTCCCCATTTTGTCCACATCTATTTTCGTCTTGGGATACACAGCTTCACTGAAAGTGGGGTCGGGGAAGGTTATGGGAGTAATCTTGGTCGGCTTGTCCTGGGAACACAGCGTGTCCCCCGTGCCGGTCACGTTCAATTTAGCCACGGCGCCGATATCACCGGCTCTGACCTGAGGCACCGGTTCCTGCGTCTTACCTCTCATCATGAACAGCTGACCTATACGCTCCATGGCGTTCTGGTTGGCATTCCAGACATGGGAATTACTGTCGATAAAGCCGTTATAGACGCGAAAGTAAGTGAGTTTGCCGACATAAGGATCGGCACTGGTCTTAAAAACCAGGGCGCTCAGCGGTGCTCCCTCGCCCGGCTCAACCGAACCGCCGCCGGCAGCTACCTTCTGTTCTTTGGGTAAGGGCAGGTAGTCGCAAATGGCATCCATTAATCGGTTAACGCCCACATTTTGCAGCGCCGACCCGGTTAATATGGGGACAACACTGCCGCTGGCTACCGCCTGGCGCAGGGTTGTGGTAAGCTCCTCCGGTGTGATTTCCTCACCGCCCAGATACTTCTCGATAAGAGCATCATCAACCTCGGCAATCGCCTCGACCAGCTTCTCCCGGAAGGAATCGACTTGAGCCTGCAGTGCCGACGGTATCTCTGCTTCTTTGACTGGAGCACCGGTATAAGCCTTCATTGCCAGTAGGTCAACTACCCCCTCAAAGCTTGTATGAGCACCTACGGCCAGCTGCAGCGGTAAACACTTGGAACCGAACTTCGTCTGAATGTCTCCCACAGTCCTGAAAAAGTCGGCATTCTCGCGGTCCATCTTGTTGACAAAGATAAGACGAGGCACACTCGCCTCCTCACAGTATCTCCAGACCTGCTCCGTGCCGACTTCCACGCCGGAGGCGGCGCACACCACGATGATGGCACCTTCGCTGACCCGCATTCCTGCTTTTACTTCACCGACGAAGTCGGCATATCCGGGGGTATCGATAAGGTTAATCTTTGTCTCACGCCACGGACAGGGGAGTAGAGACAGATTAATGCTGATTTTTCGCTTTATTTCATCAGGGTCATAGTCGGAAGTAGAAGACCCGTCATCAACCTTACCCAGTCGGCTAACGGCTCCGGCGGTGAAAAGTACCGCCTCCGATAATGATGTCTTGCCGGCGCCGCCGTGGGACATCAAAACTGTGTTGTGAATATTCTCCAGTCCGTATTTTTGCATCTCACCACCCGCTCTCTATATTTCCGAATACCTGTAACTCATACAGGCCGCTTTATGGCTACTTGCCCCATTTATCCTTGAAAGCTATCTCGGATAGCTCCTTTCTGGGAGGCGCTTTGCCTTCCTGGGCGGGTACGCCTACCGGGAACAGGGTAACGACTCTATAACCGTCCGGTACACCCAGAGTCTTCTCGGCCTGGGGGGCATCAAAGGCGCCAATAATCACCGTGCCCAGTCCCAGGGCATGTGCCGCCAGCACCATATTCTGTACCGCCAGGGCAGTATCGAACATAAACCAGTCACCCTTATCGGTGACAGGTGTCCCGTCAGACTCAGCACCGGGACGACAGCCCGACCTTCCCATCTCGGCACAGACAACGATTAAAACCGGCACCGTATTAATAGCCGTGGCTCCGGGATTATCCAGCACCTTGTCGGGTAATTTTCTTTTCATCAGGCTGTCAGCGACTTCAGCCTTGATTTTAGGGTCGCGCACCACAATGAAACGCCAGCACTGTGTATTGGCCCAGGACGGCGCCCAGCGGCCGGCTTCCAGAATTGCTTCAACTGTCTTATCGTCGACAGGGTCAGCCTTGTATTGACGAATGCTCCTTCTGTTTTTAATGGCTTCAAAGACTTCCATATTTATCTTCCTTTTTATCTTGTTTTCCCGGTGTTCCAAAGTGTCAAGGCATACGGGCAACGCTTTTGTTACTGGCCGTATTTTTCGTTAAAGATAACATCGGACAGCTCTTTTCTGGGGGAAATCTGCCCTCTATGGTCAGGGAAACCCAGTGGAGTCATTGTTACCACACGTAAACCCTCCGGCACCCCCAGAATTTCAGCCGTTTTTCCAGCATCGAAGCCCCCGACAATCACCGTGCCCAATCCCAGCGCATGCGCCGCCAGCGTCAGGTTCTCCATGGCCAGGGCAGTATCAAACATAAACCAGTAATCGCCCTTATCGGTAACCAGTATACCATCAGGACTACAGCCAGCCATGCCCATTTCCGCGCAGAGAACTATCAATACCGGTGCCTGCTTGATAGCTATGGTGGCTGCGTTTTCAACCAGCTCATTATCAAATTTAATCTTCAGAAGGCTATCAGCGACTTCAGCCCTGGTTTTAGCGTCGCGCACCACAATGAAACGCCAGCACTGCGTATTCCCCCAGGAAGGCGCCCAGTGAGCAGCTTCCAGGACTGTCTGCACGGTTTTATCATCAACTGTGTCGGTCTTATAGTGACGGATGCTTCTCCTGGTCTTAATAGCTTCAAGAACTTCCATGGTCGTCCTCCCAGTACGCAGTATTTTATTTCTCCCAGGCGTTCTTACCTATGAGAGAGACAAAGCGGCAGCCGCCCAGATTTCTAACCACAGTTTTGTCCTGCCTCTTTACTACTTTACATAATTCCTGTATATGACGGGAACCCACCGGAATCACCATGCGCCCGCCGATAGTCAGTTGAGCAAGAAGGTCACTGGGTACATTAGGCGCCCCTGCGGTAACCATAATGGCATCATAAGGTGCCCCACGCTTCCATCCCAGGATCTCCTCGGCAATATGTATCTCTATATTGTCGTAGCCCAGGCTGTCCAGGACATTTCGGGCTGACTCCGCCAGAGCCGGTACACGCTCAACCGTTACCACCTGCGTGACCAGCTCGGCAAGAATGGCAGCCTGGTAGCCGCTGCCGGTACCTATTTCCAGTACTTTTTCGCTGCCGATGAGCTCCAGTGCCTCCGTCATAAGAGCAATAATAAACGGCTGAGAGATTGTCTGTTCCCAGCCAATTGGTAGCGGGCCATCCTCATAAGCCAGATGACGTCTTGCTGCCGGGACAAAGTTTTCCCGGGGTATGTGGGACATAGCAGCCAAAACCCGCTTATCTTTAATCTCGGCACTTAGATGTTCAATCAATTTAGCCCTTGCCGCTACAAAGTCCATAATGACCGCCGGAAAGAACTAGGGTAATACAACAGCTAATATAATAAGAATGACCAGAATTATTCCCGCCAGGATACCGATTCTGCGCAGTTCACCGGTGATATATGGGTATTGCAACGTTCTTGTCTTCGCCGGTGTGGCCGCTACCTTCGGCAAAGGTGTTGTATCGATAGCGGCCGCCTGCCCGGGTACGCTGGTGGCGGCAGTCTGCTGTAAAGCCGCAGCCTCCTTATGCTGTATGGCCTTGCTTTTCTTACTATGGTGAGGATGCTTCCCTTTGCCATGTCGTCGCGATTTACCTGGCATCCGTTACCTCCTGAAAGGCTACTCGTTAGCTCTGGGATGGGATTTATCATAGGTGCGGCGGACATGCTCGGTGGTCAGATGAGTATAAACCTGTGTGGTAGATATATTGGCATGTCCCAGCAGCTCTTGGACCGACCTCAGGTCGGCCCCACCACCCAGCATATGTGTGGCAAAGCTGTGTCTCAAAGTATGGGGGCTGACCCGGGCATCCAGGCCGGCTGATTTAGCATACTCTTTTAGCTTTTGCCAGAAGCCCTGCCGGGTGAGCCTATCACCGCGAGCATTAAGGAACAGCGCTTCATCCTTCTTGCTGTGGGCCAGCTTGGTGCGGTCCTCTTCTACATATTTCTTAACGGTCATGGCTATCTGCTCATAAATAGGGATAATGCGCTCCTTGCGCCCTTTACCTAAACAGCGCACGAAATAATTGCCCTCGGTATTAACATCGCCCAGGTTCAAAGCTACCAGTTCGCTTATCCTCATGCCGCTGGCATACAACAGCTCCAGCATGGCCCTGTCCCTCTTGGCTTCAGATGTGGACAACTTGGCCGGTTGTTCCAGCAGGAGTCGGACCTTGTTAATCGGGATGGGCTTGGGCAGTGCCTTCCCAACGCTGGGTGAGCTCATGTTTTCGGTCGGGTTAGCTTTGATAGCACCTTCCGCTACCATAAAGCTAAAGAAGGACCTTGCCGCCGCCACCTTACGGGCCATCGTGGTAGCCACATAACCCCTCTCTTTAAGGTCAAGCAAATAGCTTAACATGCTCTGCCGACTGAAATTGGCCCAGGAAGGTTCGGTGCCCTGCTTGGACGCCTCCGTTTTGGCGAAATCGGCCAGTCCCGCCAGGTCATTACGATAGGCCGCTGTGGTGTTCTCGGAATAACCCTTCTCTACCGCTAGATAATTCAGGAAGCTATCGATTGCCTCTCTCATTACATCTCCTCATGGTTTAATTATTATGTCGGTCCTGTCATTACTGATTTATGATAGGTATTTTAACATAATATTAAAAGATATTAAAGAGGTACAGTATAAAATATGCCCCATGGAATCGACAATACCACCCACTAATTACCTATGACCAAAGAGCTATTGTAAACGGTACGAAAGGCATATAAGATAAGTTTTGTAAAGCATAAATATATTATAGATAGAGGCACATCTAATATGGTGGAATCTATTGAAGAAGCCTGGAGTTATTTGCGGAAAAATACTCCTGAGCCAGAAGCCCTGCAACTAATTCCTGAGGCAATGGCCCGCAAGTACATGGCCATACCCGTGGCAGTAGATGGCAATGTCCTGCGCGTGGCTATGGCAAACCCGACCGATATCCTCGCCCTTGAAGCCCTGGCCAGCTGGAGCCAAATGCGCATAGAGCCAGAGATAGCCGCTACCGAAGAAATTCTGGAGGCTATCGATTTCAATTACAAGGCTTATGAAGAGATAGAAAAACAGATTTCCAGCATAACACTATCCGATGGGAATAAGATTGCTGACCAATTAGTCATTGACACTGCTACCGAGGCTCCGGTTGCCCAGGCTCTGACGCTCATTATCGATGAGGCGGTGAAAGCCAGAGCGTCTGACATTCACCTTCAACCAGGTGAAGATAAACTGAGAGTACGCTACCGTATCGACGGCACGCTTCACGATATATTCTCCCTGCCATTAATAACGGTAGCACCGATTATCTCAAGGATTAAGATTATCGCCAATATGAATATAGCTGACCATCATCGCCCACAAGACGGCCAGTTCTCCATCAAAACAAAAGGAAGATTAATAGATATCAGGGTAGGTTGCATAGCTACGATTTACGGTGAGATGGCCACGCTAAGGCTTCTGGACAAGTCCCGGGCGACCCTGGCACTGCCCGAGCTTGGATTCCTCCCCGAGAGCATGCAGACATATGAAAAAATGCTCAAAGTGCCCTATGGCATCATACTTGTCAGCGGTCCTACCGGCGCCGGCAAAACCACCACCCTTTATGCCTCGATCAACTCTCTTGACCAGGTTGAGCGTAACATCATAACCGTAGAAGACCCGGTCGAGTACCGGTTCTCCAACATTAACCAGATTCAGGTAAACCCTCGTGCTGGTCTCACTTTTGCCAGCGGCCTCAGGTCCATACTACGCCTTGACCCCGATGTGATTCTCATCGGAGAGATACGTGATGCGGAAACAGCCAATATTGCCATTCAGTCGGCCCTCACCGGGCATCTGGTACTCTCTTCAATCCATGCCAATGATGCCGTGGGCGTGGTTCTCCGTCTCCTTGACCTCGGTGTGGAGCCTTTCCTGGTATCCTCGGCGCTTATCGGCGTAATCGCCCAGCGTATGGTACGCACTATTTGTTCCAACTGTGCTCGTCCGACGAATGTCTCCCCCGCGGAAAGCATCGTCTACAACCAGGAAATAGGTGAACAACGAAGTGAATTCCTCTACGGCAGTGGCTGTAATTCATGCGCCAATAGCGGCTACCGTGGACGGACGGGCATCTTTGAGATATTTTCTACCAGCGATGAGATTAAAACTTTGTTGGTCAAGGGATCTACATCCACCAAGCTAAGAAGTCAGGCAATAAAAGAGGGGATGATAACCCTGTTGAAAGACGGAATGATAAAAGTGAAACAAAATATCACCACCCCCTCAGAAGTCCTGCGCAATGCTTACTAGGTAGGGCGGAAGTAAAAAATCCACACTAAACAAAAAGATTGGAGATAAATATCTGGAGTAATGGCTAGATGAATTATCAATACATAGCCTGTAGTGAATCCGGCGAAATAGTCAAGGGCAAATTATCGGCAACTAGCGAAGAGGCAATTACCGAAATGCTAAGCTATGCCGGTTACCGATTGATTAACCTTAAGCCACACGTTCCATTCCTGAGCCTGGGAAGACTGACGTCACAATTATTCCCGTTAAAACAAACCGAAATAATACTGTTCTACCGTCAGCTAGCCCTGCTTCTGGAATCCGGCATAAATATTGTAACTGCTCTGGATTTGTTACAGGAACAGATATCCAGTCGAACCTTGAAGCAAGTAGTCAATGATGTCATCGCCGACCTTCGCAGCGGCAACCAGCTTTCCGTAGCCCTGAGCAAGCACCCGCAGGTCTTTTCACAATTGAGTTGCCGGTCACTGAGTATCGGTGAGCAGACCGGCGCTCTTGAGATGATGCTGAAGCAGGTAGCCGATTATATAGAGAAGGAAATTACTACCAGCAAAGGTATTAAAAGTGCCCTCGTGTACCCCGTTATTGCCGCCATCGTAACGGTCGTGGTAGTCGGTGTGTTAGTGTTTTTCGTTCTGCCGGCTTTCAGTAATCTGTACGGGTCGCTTGGTGCCAAGTTACCCACCTTAACCCAGATGATGATAGATGGCTCGGTAATGCTTCGCAGTTATGCTCTTTATATCTTGCTGGCACTAATGGTTGCTGGCTTTCTGGCCATCATGTATATCAAGACAGCGGAAGGCAGATATAAATTGGATATGCTTATACTGCACCTGCCTCAGATAGGACGGGTAAAGCATCTGAATGAGCTTTCACGCTGCTGCCGTAGTATTTCTTTACTCTTCTCGGCCGGCCTGCCTTTGACCGAGATTATGCCCCTTGTCATCCAGGGTTGTAACAACCGGGTAATGGCACGGGCACTTTATGATGTCCAGCAGGGTATGCTTAAGGGTGAAGGTTTATCCAAGCCGATGGTTAAAAACGCTCTCTTTCTACCCATGATGGTACAGATGGTCAAGGTCGGTGAGGAAACCGGTAACCTTGATGCTTCTCTGAGTGCCATAGCCCAAAACTACGAATCTGAAGCCCAGGATAAGACGAAATCTCTGATAAATTTGATTCAACCGGTTATGACACTGATTATAGCAGGTGTTGTTGGTCTGATTGCCTTGTCCATGGTTTCAGCCATGTATTCTATCTACGGTCAGGCATTCTAATTCTTTAAAGGACGATAGGGCATCCTCATGAAAAGGATGAAACTAAGTAAAATAAGCTGGTTAATCCTGTCAGCAGGCGTCTTTATTGTTGTCCTGGCTGGTCTGGGCCTAACTCGTTCTCAGCAGCTCCAGGAACAGACCAGACTGGATGAGGAACTGGTTATAACTGAAACGAGATTAAACAATTTGCAGGTTACACAGTTGCGCCAACAGCAGGAAGAGCTTCAGGAACAATTGGATGAAAACATAATAGAGCTCGCTGAGGCTAAGGACAAACTGCGCTGGCCGATTGCGAGTGTGGATGTTACCGACGAATTCTTCTCAATTGCTCATTACCACGGTTTGGAGGTAATGCGTCTTTCCACATCAACGATAAAGCCAGAAATGTTAACAGTTATTGGCTGTTCTACGATATCACTTACAGCCTCCGTGACGGGAGACTTGTCTGACGTTATTAATTTTATCATCAGCCTGAATAACGACTTTACCACCGGTATTGTCGAATCAATTAATATATCCATCCCGGAAACGTCTAGCGAAAACCAGCCATCAGCTAATATTCAGATGATTATCTATTCCTATGAGGGAGCCTGACTATGGCCAGAAACATTACTACTCTCTATATTAACGATACCAGTATCAGATTAATGGTTACCCGCGGCAAGCGGATATGCAAATTGGCTGACATGCCGCTGGATACAAGCTTGGCTGATATCAATACTGAAGATGAAAAAACTGAACTCGTCACCAAGATTAAACATCTCCTGAAAACGAATAAGATAAAAACGAAGAAGGTCATTGTTGGCCTGAGCGGACTCCACTGTATATCCCGGCCGGCTGTCCTGCCTCAATTACCCAAGGCAATGCTGGAGGAAGCTTTTTTAAGAGAAGCAAAAAGAGTTTTCCCGGTACCCCCCGAACAGTTATATATCTCATGGCAGATTATCTCAACCACCGAAAGTAGTATGCAGGCTTTCATGGTGGCCATACCGCGCCAGATTGCTGATACCCTGCTCAGCGTATTAAATCAGGTCGGATTAAAGCCGTATCTCATGGACCTCAAACCACTAGCCCTGGCCAGACTGGTTAAGGAAGCAACCGCCATAGTTGTTGATGTCCAGACAAGAGAGTTCGACGTCGTGATCATATCCGATGGGGTTCCCCAGCCTATCCGTACCGTATCCTTTCCCCAGGAAATGCTATCGCTCACAGATAAGCTGCCAATAGTAAAGGATGAGATTAAGCGCACTACCCAGTTCTATAACTCCAACAATCCGGACAGGCCCATTCCACTCGGTGCTAGTATGTATGTCTCCGGAGAACTGGCTGATGAGCCAGAATTATACGAATCCCTGGCTCAAGAATTGGGATTTCAGGTATCGCCGCTTACATCACCATTAAAATGCCTGAAACAGCTTGACCCGTCACACTACCTGGTAAATGTCGGGCTTATCCTTAAAGTGTTACCTAGAGAAGCCGGACCTCTGCTGCCTAATTTAAATACCTTACCTGTTACCTACCAGCCCAGGCCGATTTCCCTGAGCCGATTATTGATAATACCTGCATCTGCCGCTGCCATTGGTCTAATTATTATGCTGACAATGACAATTCAGGACGTCGGCGCCAGTATTGACACGGTTCACAGTAAGCTGGATGCTGCCAACTTTATCATTGAGAAAAAACAGACAGAGAAAAAGGGACTGCTGGAGAGTATCGCGGCGATGGAAACAGAAATAGCTAATATGGAAACAACCCGTAGCAGCTTTATCGGCGCCTTTGATAGCGTCGATAATGAGTGCGTTAAGATAAACAATAACCTGATAGTGACCCAAACTAACCTGGTGGACGACCTGGAACTGAGAAGCATTAGTCACGGCAGTGGCCATTTAAATCTGACAGGACAGTCGCTGAGCGAGGTAGAGATTCTTGAATATGCTCGAAATCTGGATGCTACCGACAGGTTCTCTGAAATTACTATCTCCAGTATCAGTAGAGTTGCCGGTAGCGACAATCAGACTAGTATGATGAACTTCAACTTATCCCTCAGGTTGAAAGGGACAGAATAATGGATATCATCACGTTGCTTCAATTAGCCAAGTCAAAGGGCGCCTCCGATTTGCACATGGTTGTGTCCCGGCCTCCATTACTTCGTATCGATGGTCAGCTTATACCTGCGGATGACCTTCAAACATTGACCGCCGAGGACGCAGAAGAAGCTTTAAACCAGATAACGACAGAGCGGGAAAGGGCTGATTTTGAGCGCTGCCTTGAGCTCGACTTTGGCCGTTCTATTCCTGATGTCGGCAGAGTTCGGCTTAACGCAGCCAAGCAGCGCGGGACAACCATTCTCGCTATTCGCTTGCTGCCGGCTACTATACCCAGCCTTGACGACCTGGGAATGCCCAAGGCCTGTAAGGATCTGATTCTCCAGCCACGGGGACTGGTGGTAATCAGCGGTCCTACCGGCAGCGGTAAATCCACAACCCTGGCAGCCATGATTGAACATCTGAACCAGACCGAGAGCCGGCTTGTGATAACGATTGAAGACCCCGTTGAGTATACCTATGAAAACAAGAAATGCACTGTCATTCAGCGAGAGTTGGGGAATGATACCCTCTCCTTCGCCGAGGCCCTGAGACATATACTAAGGCAGGACCCGGACGTAATCCTTGTCGGTGAGATGAGAGACCTGGATACAGCCTCGGCGGCGATCACCGTGGCGGAAACGGGGCATCTGGTGCTGACCACCGGCCATGCCCCCAGCGCCTCGCAGGCCGTAGAAAGAATAGCCAATTTGTTCCCTCCCCACGAGCGCCATCTGGCTCAGGCACGGCTGGCATCACTCCTTCTCGGTATACTCTGTCAGACACTGGTACCCAGAGCTGACGGTTCAGGCAGGGTAGCCGCCGTTGAAGTAATGCTGGCCAACATGGCCGTGAGAAACCTTATCAGGGAAGGAAAGACCTACCAGCTGCCCAATACCATTCGCACGCACTTGCAGCAGGGCATGGAGCTGCTCGACCAGTCACTGGTAAAGCTATATCAAAGCGGTACTATCAGTCGCGAAAGTCTCTTTGCTTTCTGTAATGACCGGGAAGAAACAACCAAGCTTACCGGCGAAAATGGAACCCGGCAGCAGAAAGACTCAGACCCGGCCCTCACCACCCGTCTTACCTGAAAAGACGTCAATAGTCCTCCTGCTTAACCAATCCCTGAAATAATCGGACACAAAAAAGCCTACCGGCAAGACCCTGGGTATTCATTGCCGATAGGCTTTTCTAATTCAGTCCCGTATGGGAATTTGATTATTTACTCATATTAGTTAGCTGTTACGGTGCTGCCGTTACGGTGCCGTCAGCCGCTACAACCCATGAGTAGGCACATGTCCCGGTTATGTAGGCTGACAGGTTGGCGGTAACGGGTGTACCTATAGTAATAATGCCGCCATCTCCACCTGCCGGTATAGTGTTCGCGTTAATGTTATCGGAGGGATAGTCCGCCATCATGGCCATTGTTGCCGTCTGGACATTATGTCGTTCGGTTGACTCGGCTTCTGTTTGACCTCTGTTGATGAACTTACCGACATTAGGTACGGCTACCGCCGCCAGGACACCGAGAATGGCAACCACCACCAAGAGCTCAATCAGGGTGAAGCCCTTCTCTCCATAGCGAAATTTCTTGAAAAACTTCTTCATTTAAGGTACCTCCTCAATACTTTTGCGTTATTCAGCAGCTTTTGCCGTTATTTACAGCTTAGCATAATGAATACAGAGTTCAATGCGTCATTAGTCCCGTTTCGGCATGGGAAAAAAGTCCTACAAACCGTAACAACCACAGTATTCGTAAAAAACGTTGCAGATACTATAGTCTATTCATTTAAACACTATATGACGATAATACTTTCACCTAATTCTGATGGAGGTAAACCCCTAATTTGAGGGGATACCTGCATTCAGTCTCAGCTACAGGCAACTACTGTTGACTAGCTGCCAAAAAACAGGCAAAATGAAGCGATATGGAAGTCCTCTTAACCGTTATCTTTACCC
>JAUWYU010000188.1 GCA_030615655.1 Dehalococcoidia bacterium | reverse complement strand
GTCCATGGCATTGGTCAGTCCGATGCGCAGTATCATCAGCGGCGTGATGGTAACATTGGGTACACCCAGCCTGACTTCTATCTCGCCGAACTTGCAGTCCTCGGCGCCGACCAGGAAATCACACGCGAGGTACATGTCCATGGAAGCCCCCAGCAGGTAACCATGCGCCTGGACGATTGTTATCTTGGGGAAGAACAACAGCTTCAACATACCGTCATAAAAAATCTTCCTGTCAAACTTCAATCTATGCCTGATGGGAGTCCGCGGCGCTTTTTCTCCGGACTTCGGCTCCTTCCAGCCGTACACAAAGCCGACTTCGTCCAGGGGGGCTCCGGCGGCAAGTGCCCGGCCGGCTCCCTTAATAACTAGAACTTTGATGTCGTCCGCCTCTTCTACTATGGCCAGCGCCTTCCCGAAGTCTTTTACGTTAGTATTCATTGTTTCGGGGCTATTTAACGTGATGCGGGCGACATAACCGCTCCTCTCGTAGATAACATCTTCGAACTCCCCTGCTTTTTTATACTTAAGCATCGCTTACCTCCTGTAAGTAACTATTTATCACGGGCTTCTCTACTCGAAGACCCCCGCTTGCATAAGGTTGATAAACTCTTCATCGGACATCCCCAGTATCTTGGTGCATATGTATTCCGTATGTTCACCGAGGAGAGGACTCGGCGCATACGCTTGTGCCGGTGTCTTTGATAGTTCCAGGCTATGTCCCAGGTGAGTAAATAGTCCCATCTCGCTGTGCTCCATCGGCCAGTAGAGGTTGCGTTCTCTCAGTTGCGGGTCGTCATACACATCGGCTGTATTCTTGACGACCCCGGCCGGCACACCGGCAGCCTGCAGCCGGGCCATGACCTCCTCGGCCGTAAGGTCGGCCGTCCAATCGCCTATCAGCTTATTGAGTTCGTCCTCGTTCTTCTTCCTGTTAGGTAAAGTATTGAATCGGGGGTCTTCTATAAGCTCGGGCTTGCCGATTTCCCGGCACAGGTTCACCCATTCCTCGTCATCAGACACGGCCACGGTGCACCAGCGGTCGTCGCCCTTGCAGGGATAGACGCCGTGCGGGGCGGCATAAGGGGAAGAATTTCCGATTCTTTCCGGCTCCCGGCCACTGGAAACGTATTCGAGGATGGCTGGCATTATAAAGTAAAGCGCCGTTTCGAATTGTGACAAATCTAATAGTTGCCCCCTCCCCGTCTTGTTGCGGTAATCAAGGGCGGCAATCAGGGCCGCCGTGGCGAAACGTGGGCTGATGCAGTCGGTATAGGCCGACACGCCCACCGGTAATGGTTCCTTATCTGGCCAGCCTATAAAATTCGGTAAACCCGCTATTGGCACCAGCACCATGCCGAATGCCGGTAGTTGAGCGTAAGGCCCCCACGAACCATATCCGCTCTGCCGCAGCATGATGATGTCGGACTTTATCTTTTTCAGTTCCTCATAGCCCAACCCCCACCTGTCCACGACTCCCGGGGTGTAGTTCTCCATGACGACGTCACACTCGGCTACCAGCCTTCTGGCTACTTCAAGGGCTTCCGGCTGGTTCATGTTAAGAGAGAGGCTGAATATGTTCGCATTATAATAGTTAAAATAGCCGCCGCGGTTCAGGTTGGGCTTGCCATCCTTGTAAGGGGCCGATGTCCTCATGACGCATGGTCGTTTACTCGTTTCCACCCTGATAACGGTCGCCCCGTGGTCAGCGAAAAATTTCATGGTGAGCGGGCCGACCACCGCCCAGCAGAAAGCCAGTATTTTCAGGCCGCTGAACACGCCTTCCCGGTTATTCATTTCCAATGCTGCAGCTCCCTCTAGATAATTCCACCCTGTTTCAACTTAACAAGGTCTTGTTTGGAAAGACCTATCTCATTATAGACCTCTTCATTATGCTCGCCGACCAGCGGGGCACGAAAGCGGGTGGAGCAGTCTTTTTCCGATGACTTAACGAATTCCCTCGGATAGGTGATGCTTGTCCCCAGCTCGGGGTGTTCTATTTCCACCCAGAAATTTCGGGCCTCAAGGCACTCGTCGGTTAATAAATCGTGCATGCTGGATAGCGGGCCGATGGATACCCCCCTCGGCACGGCGCCCGCCAGAAGCTCCCTCCTCGTATGCCTCAGGAAGAACTCCCCTACCGGCTTCGAAATCTGGTCTATTGTTTCCTTCGTGACGGTAAACATGTCAAAATTGTCCCAGTCCATGTTGAGTAGAAAATCGGTAGCCCCGCCGTCGGCATCCATCCACTCCACCAGCGCGCTCAACGTCTTGGCGCCCGTTCTCCCGCCGATTACGTTGAAGAATACGTATCCGTCCTGGCACGGCCACACCTGTCGCTGGCTGACATCTTTGCTCATTCCGGCGCGAAAAGCGCCGGCTCTCCTCAAAATTACCTTGTTAAGCTCCCAGGATGGTACGGCATTGGCCTGGAACCAGGCTGCGCTTTGCTGCATCGATACGTCAACGTGCTGTCCTTCTCCGGTCATCTCTCTATGGTAATAAGCAATCATAATGCCTGCGGCGGCATCGGCCCCGGC
>JAUWYU010000127.1 GCA_030615655.1 Dehalococcoidia bacterium | reverse complement strand
TGTGCGGGACTTCCTGGCGTCACACCCCCTGGTGAAATCTTTCCGCTCCGGCGAGCGCGGTGAAGGCGGTGATGGAGCTACCATCGTCAAACTGTAGCAGTCGTATGATACATTGCCATGAGCTAATCGGTCGGGAGCATCAGTGGTGATGCGCTCATCACGGCGAATTTTCAGTCGGGCCAGGTTGCTGGACTTCCTCGATGAGCTAGCCGAGACTCCCGGCGACAAAGCCTGTTCGCTCTATCTACCACCCCACCTGCCTCCTGCCGAAACTGAAAAATCCCTGAAAGAATTCCCCATTCAGCCGGATATTTCCGCCGAGCTTGCCGAACTCACCAGCCGTTCTAAAACCGGAGCCGTCATCTTCTGGGGTCCCGAGCGGAAGTGCCTGGTACTGCCTCCGTTTCCGATTGTGGAAAAGCACTTCACCCGCTCGCTCGCCACGGAACAACTGTATTCGCTGCTGAAGCACGATTACACGATTGCCCTGGTTCTGGTGCGCCTGGGGTCTTATGCCGTCGGCATCTGCCACGGTGAGAAGCTCGTTAGCAGTAAGGTAGGGACAGGCCTTGTCCACGGCCGACACAAGAAAGGCGGCTCGTCAGCGCATCGATTCGAACGACACCGTGACAAGCAGATAGAGTATTTTCTCACTCGCGTTTGCCAGCGCGCCCGGGAACAGCTGGAGCCAAAGGCGACGGCGCTGGACTTTGTGGTCTACGGCGGCGCACGAACGACGATACAGCTGCTACAAAAACAGTGTACTTTTTTAGGAAAGCTCGATAAGCATACGCTGCCGCCATTACTTGATATACCGGAGCCGCGCCAGGCAGTGCTGGAAACAGCGGTCAGCCGTGTCTGGTCGAGTACCTTGATGGAATGGCAGGAGGACTAAGAAACTTTTTTCACAAGTCCTTTTAGCTGTTCCACCGCCGGCGGTAGAACCTCACCGATGGCTTCGGAAAAGCGCAGGTGGGCGTTTTCATCAAAGGGTGTCTCGCCCTGGTTGATGATTACCAGTTTCGCCCCCGATCGGAGAGCTACCCCGGGCATGTCGGCGGCCGGCGTAACCACCAGGCTTGAGCCAACGACGATAAAAAGGTCGCAGTTCTGTGAATGCTGGTGCGATTCGGCCAGGTCCCTGGCGGGCAGGGATTGACCGAAATTAACCACGCTGGATACCAGTTTGCCGCCGCAGAGCGGGCACTCTGTCGTGTCCTCGAATCTATCCATTTTAAATTCGCACCGGTCACAGCGCACCTTGGTGATATTACCATGCAGTTCCGCCAGCAATTCCGGCTTAATCCCCGACTTCAGGTGAAGGTTGTCCACGTTCTGGGAGATAAGGAAGGCCAGCTTGCCCAGATTCTGAAGCTCGGCAATAGCCATGTGACCGGCATTGGGTTCTACCGAGGACCAGTCCTGCGGCGGCGTTGATAGTCCCTTGTCCCGGCGTGTCCACAATCCGTCCGGCCCGCGGAAATCGCGGAGACCCGATTCGGTGCTGATGCCGGCGCCGGTGAACACGACCAGATATTTTGACTCAAACATCCACTGCGCCAGATTACTGATTCTCTGACCTAAATCCGACATAGTCCCGACACTCCGTTCTATATATACCTTCCCAATAGTATCGCCGGAAATGCTATTATGTCAACTTTCCGCGTCCGTTTTTCTACCCTTTATTATATGCTCAGACGAAGAGGCTGCCAATTTGATATATCAGGGTTGCCACCGTCCAGCCCAGTACCAGCGTATAAATAATAGTGAACCAGGTCCATTTAAACGAGTTGGTCTCCCTTTTAACGATGCCGAGGGTAGCCACGCAGGGAATATAGAGCAGAACCATAGCCATGAAAGCAAAAGCAATCAGGGGCGTCCAGCCGAGCTCAGCACTGATTACCTGACCGAAACCACCGGCAGCCTCCGCACCGGCGAACAAAGTACCAAAGGTGCCAACTACAGTTTCCTTGGCCAGCACGCCGAATATCAGGGCTACCGCCGCCTGCCACTGGCCAAAGCCAGCCGGGATGAAGACAGGAGCAACAGCCCTGCCGATATGCTCCAGAACATTGAAGTAGTTCAAAAGCCAGATGAGTACCACCGCACTGAAGATAATGGTGCCGGCGCGTGAGAGAAAGGACCAGCCACGCTCCCACATATGAGCCACCACCCCGACAATGGTTGGCAGGCGGTAAGGAGGCAACTCCATAACAAAGTGACCGCTCTCGCCGGGAACCAGTTTCTTCCGGAAGACCCAGGCCAGGAGAATGGCCAAGATAACCCCGATAGCATACATAGAAAAGACTACAAGCCCCTGATGAGCAGTAAAGAAGGCGGCAGCGAACAGGGCATAGATGGGCAGACGGCCTCCGCAGGATATTAAGGGAGTAACGAGAATGGTGACCAGTCTGTCTTTTGGATTTTCAATGGTGCGGCTGGACATGATAGCCGGGATACTGCAGCCGAAGCCCAGCATCAGGGAAACAAAGGAGCGTCCGTGGAGTCCGATTCTATGCATCAGACGGTCCATGATGAAGGCAGCACGGGCCAGGTAGCCGCTATCCTCCAGAATGGACAGGGCGATATAAAGCAGGAAGATTATGGGAACAAAAACCAGCACCGCGCCAACGCCACCGATAATCCCATCAGCGACGAGTGAGCCCAGCCATGAGGGAGATATTCCTGAGGCCTGTTCCGAGAGCCAGCCAAATCCCGTGTCTATCCAATCCATGAAGGGTTCGGAGACGATAAAGGTGAACTGAAAAACCCCGTAAAGGATAGCCATGAAGAGGGGGATGCCCAGCCACCGGTTAAGCATCAGACGGTCAATTCTGTCCGTTGCCGTTGTTTTCTCAACAGCCGGCTTCTTGAGGACATCCTTTATCAATCCGCTGATGAAGCCATACCTGGCATTGGCAATTAATGTCTCGGCATCGTCCCCGTGAATTGTTCTTAAATGGGCGAGGCTCCCATCTTTGGTACGAATTATCTGTTCATTGTCCAACTTATGTCTGCCTGATTTTGCCGATTATCTCCTCATCTTCCTCCAGCAGCTTCACCGCCAGCCATCTCGGGGAGTAGCCTTCAGCCAGTGAACTATCGGAGATGAGCTTTTCCAGCTTGACGATTTCCGTCTCCACATCATGGTCGTATTGCAGATTTATACCACTTACCTTCTGATAACCCCCGGCAACAGCAATGACAGTGTCCAGCAGCTCCGGAGTACCCTTGCCCCAGGCGGCTACCATGGGTACTACCGGAGTACCCAGAAGGCGAGAGAGTTCTTTGACATCAATCTGGTACTCCCTGGACTCGGCCACGTCCATCATATTGAGGGCTATGACCAGATTTGCTTCCATCTCCAGCAGCTGTACGGCCAGATAGAGATTTCGTTCCAGGTTAGAAGCATCGACAACGTCAACCACGACATCGGGTTTCTCATCTACCACGTAGTCCCGGGCAATAACCTCGTCCAGCGAGTAGGCAGTCAGGCTATAGACACCGGGAAGGTCAACTACGTTGATAGTGTAGCCCTTGAAGGTACAGCTGCCCTCTTTTTTCTCCACCGTAACCCCCGGCCAGTTGCCCACATGCTGCCTGGCGCCGGTCAGATTATTGAATACGGTGGTCTTGCCAGAATTCGGATTTCCGGCTAAGGCTATAGTTATCTTTTTCTTCGTCATCTGTCCCGGCTCTCTACGGCGTTGACCATTATTTTACCAGCGACACCATGGCCCAGTGCCAGCCTGGAACCCCGGACATCAAGGACTACCTGACCGGGCCGGCCAATGCTGATAACTCTTACTTTTACTCCAGGGGTAAGCCCCATGTCAGCCAGCCGGCGCTGCAGACCCCAGCCCGCCCTGACAGCCGATATGGTAACCGTTTCACCTGATGAAGCCATGCTCAAGGGCATCATAGCTTTCCCTCGAATATTTCTATCTGAATATTATCCGCCTCCTCCAGACGTAACGCCAGGTTATATCCCTTAATCCTTATTTCCAGCGGGTCTCCCAGCGGCGCTACCCTCTGCACTTCGACCTCAGCCCCGACCACCACACCCATGTCAAGAAGGCGCCGGCGTATCCCTTTCCTCCCACCGACTTTAACAATCCTGCCCCTCTCAAGGGGTTCCACTTCTCTCAGTGGTTTGATTACCATTCCGGTCCAGCCTCCGTAGATACTATAACAGAGCCTATCGCGAGAAGTCAAGGTTATCTTAATATTTTTATTAGTCTAACCTTTACAAATACTTGACATATCCGAATAATCGTGCTAAAATCAGTATTAGCCGGAAGGTAACGTCCTTAATGGGAGGATGCCGTGAGTCAGCGGACAATAGAGGAATATCTGGAATCAATAGGTTCCCTGGAAGAGCGGGAGACCCCGGTCAGCACTACCTCAATAGCACAGAGCATAGGGGTATCATTGGCCTCCGTCAGCGAGATGGTTCGCCGATTGTCGGAAAAGGGGCTGGTGGAATATGCCCCTTACGGAGGCGCCAAACTGACTGACGAGGGCAGGAAACGCTTCCTGAGATTGACCCGTCGGCACCGCCTCTGGGAGGTATTCCTCAATAAGTATCTGAGCATTGGCTGGGAGGAAGTCTACCATCATGCCTGCAGCCTGGAACATGGTACCACCGACCTGGTGGTTGAAAAACTGGATGAGTTTCTCAACAATCCGGAGGTTTGCCCGCACGGCAATCCTATACCCAGGAGCAATCTCAAACATAAAGGTAATTCCGGTATAACTCTGGCTAAACTTGAGGCTGGACAGTCTGCCATAATGCTCAGTGTTATCAACGAGCATAACGCGGAATTCCTGCGCTATCTAAGCGGCCTTAACCTGACACCCGGCGCTGCGGTAAAAATCCTGGAAAAGGCTCCCTATGACGGCACCTTGACCATTGAGGTTAATAATACCAGCAAAGCCGTCGGTAGAGAAGCGGCATCCTTAGTCATGGTGAAGCCGCTTTCAAACAATCAGCCAGACCCGTAATCTTACTCGTTAAGTG
>JAUWYU010000020.1 GCA_030615655.1 Dehalococcoidia bacterium | reverse complement strand
CGACGGTTTTTCTTCCACTGCTCGACATCCTCATAATACGCACTGCCATAGTCGCTTTTCGGTTCGTGAATAACCGGGTACAGTTCCCACCGCAGGTGCACAGGCATACGGGCAATCTTAATCACCTTTACGGAATACATCGCGACAATGAACACATAAGCAAAACAGGTCAAAACGGCTAAAAAAACACTCATTCATGCCTCCGCGGCTTTAAAAAGGGTAACGAGATGTGAAATACCGACTGCCTTACTTCATGCTATCGATGATAAAACCGGCGGCAAGCCTGGAACCCATCCCCGGAGGCAGGCCGCACTTTTCAAAACCTTTCTCACTGGCGAAGGTCATCATGGCCGCTGCGCCTTCCCCGGGATTCAGTCTGTGCCCCAGTATCACCGTTTCTATTATGTCAGCGCAGTACATGTGACCTATTTGACCTTCAAAGAAGGCCATAAATTTCTGGGCAATTAAGATAGGGTTTTTCTTAGGGTCACCCATTATAGATAAATCCAGCGGATTGTCACTGCCAAAATAAAGCCCGAAGGTAATCAGACTACCGGTTACACCTCCGCACATATCACCGGTCCCGCCGACACCGGGAAATGGAGCCAAGGCCTTAATAATCTCCATGTTGCCCAGTCCGAACTCTTCCATCAGGGCAAGCGCCGTGCCCTGGGCGCAGTTTTTAAAGGTGAAGTTATATTCTTCAGCCCGCAGCTGAACGCGGTCAAGGATTTGCTCCTTGTTGGCCAGCATCTCTTTCGGGTCAAGTTTCTTCCTGGGAATCCCCTCTGCCACCATTTTGTTAATTCTGGCCTGAATGCCGGCCAAATCCCATTCTCTTTCCGCCAGCTCGTCTACCTTTTTCTTCAAGGCCGCGTAGTCTGTCATAGATTAATTGCCTCCTTGTTCAGCCATTCTTTTATTATATAGAGATATATCATAATATATCATGATTCGGGCTCGTTTCAACTCATTTCAAATAGTCAGGGGTAAAGCGCTACTCCAGCCACCAGTTTTAACGTTTTTTGCCTCCGAACTATTGCGGCTTTACCATGTTGCTATATCCTTCGCTCATACCTTCGTCCTTCCAGAACGACCAATCCAATTTCTCTCTCTGTTCCCTGGTTAATAACTGCGGAAAGAATTTTTCGGTGTGCCTGAGCCCTTGATTAATTTCAATAAATATCCAGGGCCTTTCTGTTTTTAAAGGGTTCCAGGGGGCATGAATGAAATTAGGCGGGATAAATACCACGGTGGTAGTAGTGATTACGTGCCTTTCCAGCTCCGGACCCATATGTAACTCGACCTCCGCTCCGAGGTCCATGGGGTCATCCGGGTTCGTGCCAATGTGTATCAGGAGTTCGGCTTCACTGTGTATGTGCGGCGGGTGTCCTATCTTCATGCGGGGAGTTTCATGAGGAAGTACCCAGTGAATAAAATAGAAGTTGCTTCCTTCAATAGTAGAGTTATCCATACGCTGGAGAATCGGCCCCATGATAAACGGGGGCCCCGGTGGGGGGTTATATTCTAAAAAGTACTTCCCATATTTAGTTTCCGCCATTTTTACCCTCCTTATTAGTTACGGCTTTTCCCCAGGCAATTATTTCGCTGGTATTCTTCTACATAGACAATATAGCCATTATATAACAAAGTGGTATTTTGAAAAATGTCTCTGAAGTGTATTGTCGAAAGCAATACCATCTAAGAATGTTAATGGAATGTTTAGACACTCCTGAATAAAGTTTATGTTTTGTTTATGCTCTTAAGATTACTATATCAAATTAAATACAGTGAACTTGCAGAAGGTATACTATTTATCTATGTCAATTTAGTATGACAATCCCGGCATCGGGATTAGAGTTACTGCCTAGCAACATATTATATTATGAAGGTATGCTATGAAAAGAGTACTAATAAGGCGAGTCAGAGCTAAAAGGCCCGGAGCTCGAATTACAGAATCTCAACAAAGCGGGATAAGGCTACTTGATAATAGAATCGTGGAGCAATTTAATCCCTCTATGCTGGCTCTGGGGGATATCAGTACGCCTTGCCAGGAGAAAGAGGCGATAGCCGCCGTATTTGACCTCTCCGGCTTTACGAAGTTCTGCAACCAGGTGGACTCCTATCTGGCTATTCCCAGATTTCTCAACGATTTTCTGGACTGGTTTTTCAGCAGTATCAAGAAAGAGCTAACCGAAGCGGAAAATGGAACCCGTACTTCAGTTTGGGCGGAGCTTCCTGTCCTGGTGAAATTTTTAGGGGATGGACTCCTGATCCTCTGGAATGCCCGCAGGATGAACGAAGGTCAAATATGCAGGATTGTAGCTACACTTTATAATATCTGCTATGCCTACAGGCGAGAATTTTATCCGAAAATAAACATGGCAGTGAACAAACCGCCAGCCGTCCTCAGGTGTGGCGTGGCACGAGGCAAGGTATTCACGGTGGGTAACGGTAACGACTATGTCGGGCATTGCATTAATAACGCTTCCAGGTTATCGAATTTGGGCCCTTTATCATTTTGCTTTCCTCACCGCGGTTTTCAAGTCCGAGACCATATGTCCGTTGAATATTCCCGGCTTTTCATACCCAAGTACCTTTCTATACGTGGAGTCGGAGAAAATGAGTTAGTGTGGGTGGTTAAAGATGAATTTGATAGATTACCAGAAAGGAACAAGGGGCTGTTTCGCAATTTTCAACAATTGTCAACGTGAATTCAGGTTTTATCCCTTTGGTATTGAGATATTAGTCTCAAAGGCCAGCCTGGGAAGCGATGGAGCAGAGGATGGCATATAGCTTAGAGGAACCACAGACCACAGCAGAATTATCTGGCCGCTTTGAACAGGAGAACAAGGCCAGGCTAGAGCTTATTTACAATGTAAGTAAGAAAGTTGGGTCGGTCCCGCGTATGACACAATTGCTGGAACAGATTATAAGAATGACCCAACGGACGCTTAACGCTACAGCATCTTCTATCCTTTTATTCAGAGACAATGACCAGGACCTTTTCTTCGAGGTTGCCTCAGGCCCCGTAGGGAAGGCATTAAAACAGGTAAAAATAAGTGCACAATACGGTATAGCCGGGCAGGTTGCACGTACCGGGAAACCGCTGATAGTGAATGACGTAAGCAGAAGTGAAAATTTTCACCAAACTATTGATAAAACTACCGGATTTACCACAAAGTCTCTAATCTGTGCACCACTGGTGGTGCACCGTCAAATCCTGGGTGTAATTGAAGTACTTAACAAACTGGATGGGAGCGACTTTAATGAGCAGGATTTGGAGGCCGTCGTTTCCGTAGCTGCTGCCGCGGCTATGGCGATTGAGAATACCAGGCTACACCAGACCGTATTGGACGCATACAAGAGCACTATCTCGACACTGGCGGCAGCCATTGATGCTAAAGACCCGTACACACGCGGGCATTCCCAGCGAGTGATGGAATACACTCTACTGGGGGGCACATCCCTTTCGTTTTCCGCTGAGGAAATGGAGACTCTGGAATATGCGAGTATTCTCCATGACATCGGCAAAATAGCCATTGACGCCCAGACATTGAATAAATCTGATGCTCTAACCCCTGCAGAATGGGATATGATTCGTGAACATCCCATCACAGGAGCGAATATATTAAAGGAAATCCCTTTCTTAGAAAAGGCAAGTGAACTTGTCATGTATCATCACGAAAGATATGACGGCGAAGGGTATCCAAAAGGACTGAAGGGCGAAGATATACCTATTGGAGCCAGGTTAATAGCTGTTGCCGATGCCTTCGACACCATGACTACCGACCGTTCATATCGTGCTGCCTTTAATGTCGATGATAGTACCCGTGAACTAAACAGATGCGCCGGCACTCAGTTCTGCCCGACTGCCGTGGAGGCTTTTATATCCAATCTGCGCGTGGGTACCCGTAAATAATCAGCCCATATTTATAATTCAAATAACAGGCAAGATAACCTCAATAAAGGTTAGAATTGCATAAGGTATAGAGTGAAGGCAGGCGTAAAATTATGGATATCCGCATTCTTGGTGCCCACAATTGCGAATCACAGACTACCAGCTGCGTTTGCTTTATCGTCGATAACACCCTGGCAATTGACGCCGGGGGACTAACCTCTAATCTTACCATTAAAGAACAACAAGAACTTAATGCAATTCTATTAACGCATCAACACTATGACCATATTCGAGACATTCCCGGAATCGCCCTGAACCTTTCCTTACGGAATGGCAGTATCGCAGTCTATGCCACCGTTGATGTGTGTGCGGTCATTGAAACCCACCTGTTAAACGGCAAGGTTTATCCCAAATTTCAAGAATTGCCGGATATGATGCCGACCATCAGGTTTAATGTTATTAAGCCGTACGAACCTCAAATGGTTGACGGTCATGAAATCCTGGCCATACCGGTAAATCATTTTGAGACCACCGTTGGTTATCAGGTCAGCGATAAGGAGAATAAGACAATTTTTTATACAGCCGATACCGGCCCGGCACTGGCAGACTGCTGGAAGCATGTGTCCCCCCAATTACTCATCATTGATGTTACACTACCCAATCTTTACGAGGATTTTGCCAGAAAAACGGGTCACCTTACCCCGAATCTACTGGAGCAAGAACTGGTCATTTTCCAGGAACAAAAGGGCTACCTGCCTCAGATAGTTGCAGTTCACATGGATACGGGACTCGAGCCGACGATAAAAGAAGAAATAGCGGTGGTTGCTGAGAATCTAGATAATCCAATTACCATAGCAAACGAGGGTATGCGAATTCATATTTAGCGGTAAGTGCAGCGCTCTAGACGACATATAATAAACGTAATAAGATGCCCTGAAAAGGGTAATATAGAGGAGAAACTAAAACAGATTTCTGCCTGTGGCTACGAGTTATCAGGCTACTTCATACTGAACGAAGATATCTGGTGGGCTGAATATTACGCCCCCCTCTGGAGAAACCTCTGGGCAGCGATAGCGGCTGTGGCTCCATCCCCTACGGCTGAGGCTACCTGCCTGGGGGAACCACTTCTGACATCACCAGCGGCAAGGATTCCGGGAATCTCTGTCTCCATCCATTCGTTGACGACAATTTGCCCCTGATTATCCAGCGGCACAACACCCTCAAGGTAGTCCGTATTGGGGTCGAGCCCGACATGAACCAGCACACCATCCACCTTCAGAGTCCCCTTTTGCCCGTTTCCCTCTTCAACGAATTCTATCGCCTCAACCCGGCTATCACCCACTATTGCCTCAACCTTTATCCCGCAGCGTATCTCTATCCTGGGATTGTCTTTAGCTCTATCCTGAAGAATCGCGGTGGCCGTGAGCTCAGGCAACGCCTCGATAAGAATGACTTTGGACGCCAGGTTTGCCATGTAAAGAGCCTCGGTAACGCCGGCATCACCACCGCCGCATACCGCCAGTACCTGGTCGACAAACTGGCCGCCGTCGCAGAAAGCGCAGTTAATCACACCGTTACCACGGAACTTTTCCTCACCGGGGACGCCCAGCTTTTTGGGTATGGAGCCCCCGGCTATGATTACCGCCGCGGTGGTATAATATGTGCCGTCAATGCAGGTTACCCACTTGCTGCCTGGAGAACTCTGAATCGCTGTTACCTCGGCGCGTGTCAGCTGTAATCCGTACTTCGTTGCCTGATTCCTCATTTCCATAGCAAGCTGGGAACCCAGTACCCCATCGGCAAAACCAGGATAGTTTTCTATCATTTCCACATTCATGATGTATCCGCCAACACTCTCCTTCTCGATAAGGAGGGTCCGCCAGTTGCCCCGACATAAGTACAACCCGGCCGTCAGGCCAGCCGGGCCGCCACCGATGATGACAGCATCCCAGTCAGACATATCTCTACTCCTTTAATGCGCAGCTGTGACTATCTTTTTTCGCGTGCGCCGGCCCTGGTAAGAGTGGCTCCACTTACCAGCCGTGTCATAAGAGCCGTGTGATTGTACGGCGGTATCCTGTAGTAGTTGAAAGAGAACGCGCAGCCCGGGGCACCGCCGGCTACGAAGAAATGAAGGTTCTCCGGGGAAATCAGCACCGGCACCTTTCCTCCCGGTTTCAGGGCTGCTTCAAACACGGTTTTACGGTCGGCAGGAATAACGCCCAGTTCAATCCCGGTCTGTATACTCTTTCTTTCGTTCTCATTGAGGTCTTCGTAAGGTACCGACGTGCGTTTATAAATCTCATCCTGTAGGCTCTTCTGGTCAAAGCCCATTTTCTTAAATTCGGCAACCAGTTCCGGGAAGAGAATAATCATGTGGTTCATGGCTCCCCCGCCTGACCCGCGTATGGCCCCCACGCCTTTCGTCCCCCACGTGAAGTACCCCCTGCGGTCGGTCCTGGTTATGTCCTGGACCATTCTGTCCAGAATTCCCTCGGCTGTCCAAGTGCCTATCATCCCGCCGTAGAAGTGCTGTAGCTGGCTTTCACCATGGACTGAGCCTATCGTCACGCAGCTGTCATCGACTTTAAACCCCCGGGATGCATGGTAGGGTTCCCAGACGCTGAGGTCTACGTTTTCCGAGAAAGTGAAAAAGGTATGCGGTGATATGCGGCCGGTAAGCGCCATATCATTCTTTGCCGGCCATGTATGACCGATGTTGAGGGTGGCCAGCCTCACAGCGCGCCCGATGGTGTTGTTGGGTCGCCATCCATGTCCCATGAAACCTATACCTGCCTCCATTTTAATCTCCTTGGCGATAGGCCCGCTCACCACTATCAACAGGTTGAAGGAACCGGCTGAAGCCAGGACATGAAGGTCGTCAAAACTTTCGTCCGCGAGGGCTTCCATAGCGGCGATTATCACCGGCAGGTACTCCGGCCTGGCCCCCGCCATCACCGCATTAATGGCAATCTTCTCTATGGTGGCAACCCCGTGCTTTGGATTAATCTTGCCTATTACCTCGTGAGGGGAACGGCTCGTTCCTGACAGCATCCACTTAACACGCTCCGGTGTGGGCGGTACCAGGGGTAAGCCGTCGCCCCAGCGATTATCGAGGAAAATCTGGTTGAATTCCTCGACAGCAGCCGGGTAAGACTCCGCCGCAACGGTTATTTCAGCCGGTTCGACTTTCCCTTCTTTCTCCCGGGGTGGATTTGTCTCCTCCGACGTTAAAGGATCGGTTAGCGCATGGATTAAGTCGTCAAAAACAGCCTCAACCACCGGCCTGACAGTCTCGACACTTCCACGAAGCTTATAGAACTCTGCGGAACTTATTTTGCAGCGGCGCAATCCAGGCATTGCATTGTCTTGAGATGCTGAATTTGCATCTTCATCAAAGGTGTCACAGTTGATAAACACGCCCGGTTTGCCGAGTTTTTCCAGTTTTACTGTGCCGGCCACGCCGACAAATGTGCAAGACCCTCAGTCTCCCACACCATACACGAATGTATCAATTTCTGGTACCCAGGCATCGGCGTCTTCGTCCCTGATTTCGAATGCGCCCATCAGCAGCGTGGTTGTGGTGGTGGGAAATTTCTTCTTCAGCAGTTCTTCAAACACGGTATAGAAGTTATCCATACCCGGTTTGTTATTCCAATACAGTCCGACCTTCTTGCCGGCTAAGTCCGTAACACGAGGCGCAGGTGCAAGGGTCGTTAGAGGCTCAATCTCGCCCCGGGGGTTAAGCAGCTCTAATTCTACCGTCTTTTCACTCATTTCTTACTCCTTTACAGAAAATACTACGTAGAAAACAGGAAATTAAGGGGCTTCCATATTATGTCTGTCCCAATGGCAAATGTCAATTTGAGGTCTTCCATGGACATTCTTCAGTCCAAGGTAGAGCTTTCTTAGCTTCTTTTAAGCTTTACAGGTATAATATCACTATAATGTAGACACCGAATATAGTAAAGCGTGAAAATATTATTTGTAATAGTAGGAGGTATCTATGGAATGGCAGGACTTACTGGCAGATGGGTATGGTCGAGTCCCCGAGTTTATGGAGAATGTGCTTTCTGGACTAAATCAGGATGACTTAAACTGGCAGCCCCGTCAGGACTGCAACAGTATTGGCTGGTTATTCTGGCATCTGACACGTCAACAAGATGCCCAGATAGCGGCTTTGATGGGTGAGGAGCAGTTATGGGTCAGGGATGGGTGGCATGCCAAGTTCAACCGCGACGCTGATGCCGGTGATAGCGGCTTCGGCCACACTCCGGAGCAGTTGGCGGCTTTCAAATCCCCGGATGCGCCGACACTGCTGGACTACCAGCGGGCCGTGGCGGAACGTTCCAAGCAGTACTTCGGTACACTATCCAAGGCCGACCTTGACCGCGAGCTTAACGAGCCCTGGTTCCAGCCGCCGCCTACAGTCGGTGTGCGTCTGGTCAGCATCATGGAAGACAGTATGGTGCATGCCGGGCAGGCGGCATATATCCGCGGCCTGCGGCAGGGTAAAGGGTGGCAAAAGTATTGAGGGATGAAGGCAAAACTCAGAGTCTTCAATCAGAATGGCGGAAGGGTCTCTGCGGCATTTGCCCCACCGGTTGCTGGGTGGAGGTAGCCCTCAGTGAGGGCAAGCTGGTTGATATCAGGCCGGATGCAAGTCACACCCTGGGCGCCATCTGCCGGCTTGGTGAGCACGCCCCGGAGATTGTCTACAGTGAACATCGCCTTAAGTACCCCATGCGGCGTATCGGCCCCAAGGGTACTTATGATTTTGAACGCATTACCTGGGACGAGGCTTATGATACTATTGTTGACAATCTGAACAGGATTAAGCATGAATCGGGGCCGGAGGCAGTGGCTATCTATACGGGCCGCGGCGCCCAAGAACTGTCCTTATGTGACATGTTCCAGCCGAGGGGTGTGGCTGTTTCCTCGGCATCGAATGTCCTTTTCCCTTTCGGCTCACCGAACACCACGGGCGTGGGCGCACTCTGCTACGTATCCCTGCACGTGATTGCTCCTCAGGTCACCATGGGCCGGGCGGGAGTTAACATGTTTTCGGATATTGAGAACGCCGAAATGGTGGTTGTCTGGGGCACCAATCCTGCCACCGACCTGCCTCCGATAGACATGTACCGGTTGGAGGCAGCGATGCAGCGAGGTGCCGATATTGTGGTGATTGACCCCCGCCGCACCGAGACCGTGGCCCGCACCAATGCCCAGTGGGTTCCCATCCACCCCGGCACCGACGGCGCCCTGGCCCTGAGCCTGATTGAAGTGATGATTGACGAGGAGCTTTACGACGAGGACTTTGCCGAAAACTGGTGCCACGGCTTTGATGACCTGAAGAGCTATACCCAGCACTTCCGCCCCGAAGTGGCGGCGACCATCACCGGTGTGCCCGCCGATACCATTAGAGACCTGGCGCGCCGCATTGCCAATGCCAACGGGACCTGCCCGCTGATGTACACGGGGCTGGAGTTCTCCAACTGTGGTGTTCAGGCGGCCCGTGCTATCTTTACCCTGTTCGCGCTGGCCGACCAGCTTGATGTGCCCGGCGGCATCGGGCTCGCCATGCTCAACAGCACTTTCCCTATCAACCGTGCCTGCAACCAGGCAAACCCCAACCTCAAAATAGCCATCGGCCGGGAGGAGTTCCCCATTTACAGTGACTATCGCGGCGAATCTCACGCTACCGGCCTGGTGAACTCAGTACTCAAAGGCGAGCCGTACCGCATCCGCGCTCTGCTCATCCAGGGCGCCTCTCTGCTCACGTCCTGGCCACAGACCCCCGTCTGGCGCGAGACCCTTGCCGGACTGGACTTCATGGTCTGCATTGACCGCCAGCTTACCGCCGATGCCGCCTACGCCGATATCGTGCTACCGGCGACGACGATGTTCGAGAATGAGTCCTACATGGTCTACGGGCCTATCTTCCGCCTGCGAGAAAGAATCATCGAGCCTTTAGGGGAAGCCCGCAATGATTACCTCATCATGGCCGGGCTGGCCAGACATCTGGGTTACGGGCACCTGTTCCCTCAGACGGAAGATGCGATGGTGCGCCTGGCTCTCCAGGGGTCGGGCTACACCCTTGAGGAGGTAAAGGCGGCGGGGGGCTGGGTAAAGCTACCTACCCCCATGATGGAGTATAAGAAATGGCAGAAGGGCGGTCTGCGCCAGGACGGGCAGCCGGGTTTTGACACGCCCACCGGCAAGTTTGAGATACGGTCTACCATACTTGAGGAATACGGCTACGAGCCACTGTCTAAGTATATCGAGCCCAGAGAAGGGCCGTTGGGCAATCCCAAATTGGCCGAGAAGTTCCCGCTCGTTTTCAGCTCCGGGGCACGCACCCGCAACGATTTCCGCTCCCAGCATCACGGCATCCCCGGCCTGGCCGGAGACTACCCGGAACCTACGGTCGATATCAACACCCATGACGCTACCGCCCGGGATATCGCCAGCGGCGACCTGGTGAAGGTGATGACACCCCGGGGCAGCGTCCCTTTCCGGGCACGAGTCAGCGACGACATCATGCCGGGCACGATTGAATGCGCTATGGGCGGGGGCACACCGGTGGGTACGAAAGCCTGGCAGGAGTGGAACGTCAACGAACTGACCGATTTAAACAACCTTGATGATATTTCAGGCTTCCCGGTCTATAAGGCCCTCCTCGGCGAGGTAGCCAAGATTGAATCGGGCACCGAGGCAGCCCGCAAAAGAATAAACAAGCAGGCGGCAAATGCTTCCAGCCCGGCTACGCCTTCGTTACGGTGGGGGAACCCTCAGAAACGAATCTATCTTGACAATAATGCCACCACCCCGGTAGCCGACGCGGTGCGGGAGGCGATGCTACCTTATCTCGGTGCGGCTCATGGCAACCCGTCCAGCATATACGGTTCGGGCAGGGATGCCCGGGAAGCCGTAGAGAAAGCCCGGCGGCAGATGGCCAAGCTAATTAATGCTTCGCCGCGAAGAATAATATTTACCGGCGGCGGCTCCGAAGCCGATAATCTGGCCATCAAAGGCATGGCCTTTGCCCGGCGCGATAGCGGTAATCATATTATTACGACCACCATTGAGCATCCCGCTGTAATGAACACGTGTAAATTCCTGGAGAAACTCGGCTTCCGGATTACGTATCTCGAGGTCGACGGCAACGGCTGGCTTGCTCCGGAAAAGTTGAGAGAAGCCATCACAAATGATACCATTCTAGTCTCGATTATGCTGGCTAACAATGAAGTGGGTACGATTTTGCCAGTTCAGGAGTTTTGTGCCATTGCCCACGAAAAGGGTGTGCCGTTTCATACCGATGCTGTCCAGGCTATCGGCAAAATCCGTGTAGATGTGCTGGAGCTGGGCGTTGACATGCTGAGCATCTCCGGACACAAGTTCCAGGCTCCCAAAGGGGTTGGCGCTTTGTATTTAAAGAAGGGGATAGAGCTGGAGCCACTTATCCACGGAGGTAACCAGGAGAGCGGATTCAGGGCAGGTACGGAAAATGTCCCGGCCATTGTGGGCCTCGGCAAAGCGGCAGAGCTGGCATCATACACATTGAAAGATGCTGAGCGGATAAAGAGCCTGCGGGACAGGCTGGAGGAGGGCATCAGGAAGCTGGTGCCAGACACTAGATTGAATGGTCACCTGGAAAGTCGGTTACCCAATACGCTTAACCTGACCCTGCCGGGACTCCGTGGTGAATCGATTGTCATCGCTATGGACCAGCAGGGTATCGCCCTCTCTTCAGGGTCGGCGTGTAAATCAGGGGCTCCGGAGCCGACACATGTGCTCCTCGCTATGGGCAGGACAGAACAGGAGGCTCATTGCTCGGTACGTTTCTCACTCTCCAGTGATACTGCGGAAGAAGATATCAATGAGACGTTAAGGATGTTGGCAGAGGTGCTGAAAGAAAAGAACACGGTACGGCTGATGCCGTGTAAATAATCCGAGGATTCTCTACCCTTTTCCTTACACGTTTTCCCCAGTGGTTTTCACAAGGTATTGCACGCTGAACCACTGCCGCTCGTCAGTCCAGACTTTCTCTACCGTGAATCCGGCGGCCATCGCCATCAGTACGAATTCGTCCAGATTGAACTTATACGAACTTTCTGTCCAGATGCTTTCGCCTTTAGCAAAATGTATGCTCAAATCATCCAGATGGACAACCTGGTCTCTGAGGCTTACCAGGTGCATCTCGATGCGGCCTTCCCCGGGATTATAGAAGGCACGGTGTTGAAACTGCTCAAGCTGAAAATCGGCATTGAGTTCACGATTTATCCGCTCCAGCAAATTGAGATTGAAGGCAGCGGTGATACCCTCCCGGTCATTGTAAGCACCGTGAAGCACACGGGGGTCCTTTTTGAGGTCGACACCAATAAGCAAAGCGCCGCCCGGTCCGCACACACCGGCAATGTGATTCAGGAAATCTATAGCCGGCACTGGATCGAAGTTTCCAATGGTTGAGGCGGGGAAATAGACCACAGTACGGTCACTCGGTCGCTTCGGGGCAGGTAGCTCAAACCCGCTGGTATAGTCAGCGCAGACAGGGAGTACTTCTAACCCGGGGTAATTCGAGACAAGCTCCCCGGCCACACGTAGCAACTGCTCCCGGGAAATATCAATGGGCATAAAGGCAGCCGGGACCGGCAGGTGGTCCAGGAGGATACGCGTCTTGGCGCAATTACCGCAACCATACTCGATAAGACAAGCATTCGAGCCCAGCAGCTCAACTATTTCCTTGATGTGAGCCTCCATAATTGCTACTTCCGTACGTGGTAGATAGTATTCATCCAGAGTGCAGATGCGCTCGTACAGATACGAACCACGCTTATCGTAGAAATACTTGGAAGGCAATTCTTTCTGCGATTTTCGCAGCCCGTTCAAGACCTCGGCGCGAAAATGCTCCTTCTCCGGTTTAAAGTCCTGTATTTGAGTCCGCCGAACTTTTTTAGAATCCATTTGCGGTCTATTATACCCTATGTGGTTAATTCAGCATAGGGTATACATAAAAGAGCTGCCAGCAGAACAATTATAGGGTAATGTTCGTAGAATCTGAGGATTTAGCTAGTAGGCCGTACAGGTCTCGAACCTGTGACACCCTGATTCGCCTTGACACCCTGATTCGTTTTAACGCCCTGATTATTTTCAAGCGCTGGGTCAGAACCGACAAAAATAATCATGTAGGTCAAGAACCAGTATGTCAACGCACATAATTAACCAAAAATCGGCAAAGAAGCCCTCTAAATGCATAGACTACTACGAGGTCTGTAACAGGGCCGAAGGTAAAAGCCCGAAAACGATTAGCTGGTATTCGGCAAATTTAAAACGTTTTCGTAACTACCTGAAAAGCGGGCACCTTCCTGATTCATTAGATAACATCAACACAAAACTGCTCCGAGAGTATGTCATCTATCTGCTGAAGAAAAACAGGTATGACCGGAAGGATTGAAGGGCTTATTGGCGGCAAAGGGTGAGCTGAAATCTATCTTGAGGTGTTATTAGACAAAAAACAGCAGCCCCCTAAATAGGCTGCACTCCCTTTAGAGGGAAAAGGCTCCTTCACTTGACAAGTCACATGGAAGGAGAATACTATTTTGGGAGAAAAAATCTTTGGTATGGGCCGAAGAATATCCAACTTTTGAACGTAACCTGGCTCAGTGGTACAGGTGCATTCTTTAAGATAGAGTTGTTTAATCTGGTTAAAAGTGAAAGGGGATAAAAATGATTGAAAAAGTGAAGCTGGTGAAAATTGTTGGGGCTGACAACGTAAGTTATGAACAAGCGACGTTGGATGAATACTCCAGGGATATGAGTTTTGTCAATACGGTTAGGCCGGTATGTGTGGTAAAGCCGACAAATGCCGGTGATATACAGAAGATAGTGAATCTTGCTAATGAGACTCTAACGCCGCTTGTGCCGGTGAGTTCCGGCCCTCCTCATTTCCGGGGTGACACCGTTCCCGGCACCGGAGGGGCCGTTATCGTAGATTTAAGTAAAATGAAAAAGGTCATCAATGTCGACCGGGCGCGCAGGGTTGCCATGGTCGAGCCGGGCGTGACCTTCGGTGAACTCATACCGGCGGTGGAAAAGGAGGGTCTCAGGCTCAATATGCCTTTACTGCCGCGGAAATTCAAGACCGTTGTCGGTAGCATACTTGAGAGAGAGCCTGTAATAATGCCCAAGTATCAATGGGATATATCGGACCCGTTGGCTTGTGTTGAGGTAATCTTTGGGACCGGTGATGAGTTTAGAACCGGGCAGGCGGCCGGGCCAGGTACAGTAGAGGAGCAGTCGGCAGTCGGGGGCGTGCAAAAAGCCCCGTATGGGCCTGGTACGGCTTCCTGGCACAGGCTTATCCAGGGGGCGCAGGGAACCATGGGCATCGTAACGTGGGCATCAATGAGGTGTGAAATACTCCCCAGTCTTGAAGAGCCCTTCGTGGTTGGCTCCTCCAACTTCGATACGCTGCTCGAGCTGACTTCCTGGCTGATACGGCTGAGAATGGTCAACGAATGCTTTATACTCAATAATACCAACCTGGCGGCTATCATGGCGAAAAAATGGCCCGGGGACTACCGGAATCTGAAGGATGCCTTACCCACATGGACTCTTTTCTATACCGTGGCCGGCTACGAGTATTTCCCGGAGGAAAGGGTTAGCTCTCATATTAAAGGCATCACTGATATAACCCAGCGGTTGGGGGTGGAAGCAGTAAAAGCAGCCGGTGGAGTTTCAGCAAATGAAATATTGAAAGTGGTCCAGCAGCCTTCCGGGGAGCCCTATTGGAAGCTTCGCTATAAAGGGGCCTGTCAGGACACATTCTTTTTGACCATCAATGATAAGCTCGAAGGTTTAATCGGGGTCATGAATGATCTGGCTGAAAAAGCTGGCTACCCCGCTTCAGACATGGGTGTTTACATTCAGCCGGTAGTACAGGGCACTGGCTGTCACTGTGAGTTTAATCTGTTTTATGATCCCGGAAACCCAAGTGAGCTAAATCGAGTCAAGGAGTTATCCACCTCAGCCATCAAGAACTTAATGGCTAATGGTGCGTTCTTCTCAAGGCCTTATGGTGAAAGCGCAGGGATGATTATCAACAGGGATGCGGCTACCGTTGCTGTTTTAAATAAGCTTAAGAAGATGTTTGATCCGAACAATGTTATGAATCCGGGGAAAGTGTGCTTTTAAAACACGTTAAAAGAAGCTCATATATGAATGAAATTAGGAAGGTGTGAAGATGGCAATAGAACAATACCGTGGTGATATTGAAATGTGCTGCCGGTGTTCGACCTGCAAATTTATACCCATGCAAAGGGTGAAGGGAGTCGAGTATTCATACGCATGTCCCAGCATAGCGAAATATAATTACCACGCCTACTCAGGCGGCGGAAGATTAAATATCGCAGCGGCGATGTTGAAGAACGGATTCAACTACACGGATAAGCTCCTTGACATCGTTTACAATTGCCAGATGTGCGGCGCCTGTGGTGTCTCGTGTAATTACGCCATGGACATGGAAGTGCTCGAGCCCATCAGTGAATTCAGGCTCAAGTGTGTCGAGGACGGTAAGACCAACCCCGCCCTGGACAAGGTAATCGCCGGCCTGCGGAAACAGGGCACGATGGTACCCGGCGCCA